>JAHJJF010000083.1 GCA_018823135.1 Pseudomonadota bacterium | reverse complement strand
GGGGGATAACGTCACAGTAGAAGGGGCGCTGATCACCCCGATCGCCATGGAAGATGGTCTTCGTTTTGCAATCCGCGAGGGTGGCAGAACCGTTGGTGCCGGCGTTATCAATAAGATTATTGAGTAGAAACCACTGAATTTTTAGTTTTTAAAGGAAAAAAGATTATGCGAGATATAATTTCACTCGGTTGTACTGAGTGCAAACGTAGGAATTACAGCACTACCAAGAATAAAAGGCAAACACCTCAGAAGTTGGAATTTAAAAAATATTGCCGATTCTGTAAGACGCATACTCTTCATAAAGAGACCAAATAATCTGAGGCTAGGCCAGTAGCTCTAATTGGTAGAGCACCGGACTCCAAATCCGGGGGCTGGGGGTTCGAATCCCTCCTGGCCTGCCATGATTTTCGGTATTCCGGTATCTGAAATTTGCATTGCTTGAAATTAAGCCATACAAGTACAGATAAAAACTATATGATTTCATAAGTGGTTCTGAAAACGGTCTGAAATGTTGCGGTTATGTCAATAAAAAAACTAGAAAAAAAACCGGTTAAAGTAAAAAAGCAGGTTGTGAAACCACAAGAAGATGCAAAAAACTTCAGTGTTTCCACTATTCGCGATTTTTTGACAGATGTTAAGAGTGAATGGGGGAAGGTCGCATGGCCGGACAAAAAACATACCATGGGTTCAACGGTAGTCGTTGTCATTTTGGTTATGCTTATTTCATTTTATCTAGGCGCTGTTGACTTACTGCTTGGGAAAATGGTTGAATTTATTTTAAGGTAAAAACGTGTAATAATTAGTCTGTGATCTTTCGTGAAACTGTTTGAGCATATTTATTGTTCAGATGGATCAGACTTACAGGGCTTCGAGGTATTCGAAGCTTTCATATTTAGACGGGATTCTAAGAGCAAGATATATGGCACGCCAATGGTACATATTACATACGTATTCCGGATTTGAAGAAAAAGTCAAATCCGCAATGCTGGAGCGAATTAAGACCGCTGGTCTTGAAGAATCTTTTGGCGAAATACTCGTTCCAACTGAACAAGTTGTTGAGATGATTAAAGGCGCAAAAAAGACTTCCTCTCGCAAATTTTTCCCCGGCTATATATTACTTAATGTCGATCTTAGCGATGAAACGTGGCATATCGTTCGTGGCACCCCGAAGGTAACCGGCTTTGTTGGTAATGACTTGAACCCTGAACCATTGCCCGATGATGAGGCAATGAAAATTATTGGCAGAATCAAGGATGGAGCAATAAAACCGAAACCCAAAGTCATGTATGAAATTGGCGATCCAGTTCGTGTAACTGATGGTCCGTTTACCAATTTTCAGGGTGTTGTCGACGAAGTAAATGCGGATAAAGGCCGGGTAAGGGTTCTGGTCAGTATTTTTGGACGGGAAACACCTGTGGAGCTTGAATTTATACAGGTTTCAAAAGGGTAATTGATTTCAGATTAATGATTTTTACCTATCAGAAGAATGATGTTGGTTGAATTGAGTAGGAGATACTAATGGCAAAAAAAATAACAGGATATATAAAGCTTCAGATACCGGCAGGGAAGGCAAATCCCTCCCCACCAGTCGGTCCGGCGTTAGGTCAGAAGGGTGTCAACATCATGGAGTTTTGCAAGGCATTCAACGCCAAAACACAGACCCAGGGTGACATGATAATCCCGGTTGTTATAACCGTGTATGCGGATCGATCTTTTTCTTTTATTACAAAGACGCCTCCCGCATCTAATTTATTATTCAAAGCATTGGGTTTAAAGAAAGGTTCGAGTAATCCCAAGAGGGAACGTGTATCGAAAATTTCTAAAAGCAAGATAAAAGAAATTGCTGAGATAAAAATGCCGGACCTGAATGCATATGATATTGATGCCGCAACAAAGATCATTGAAGGAACCGCAAGGAGTTGTGGCATAACGATTATAGATTGAGGTTTGTTTAACTGGTTTCTAAACTAGTAATATTTAGTGTCGCCTGTTTTTGTCAAAGCTGTAAATGTGCCAGAGTTGCTCTGATTATTCTTTTTTTCCCCAGCGGGCAGAGGAATTGCGATTTCGACATTTAATAGTAAACGATGATAACAGGATTAATAAATTCGGATTTGAATTTTGGAGTACATCATGGCTAAGAGAGGCAAGCAGTATACAGCAAACATTAAGGATATTGATTTATCGATAACTCGCAAACTTGATGAAGGCATTGATCTAGTATTAAAAACCAAATATGCAAAGTTTGATGAATCATTGGATATCGCTATTCGACTCGGTGTTGATCCTCGACATGCCGATCAAATGGTGAGGAGCAGTGTTATTTTGCCTAATGGTACGGGTAAAACCGAACGTGTTCTGGTGTTTGCCAAAGGTGAAAAAGAAAAAGAGGCACTTGATGCGGGCGCTGATTATGCCGGATCGGATGAATATGTCCAGAAAATCCAAGATGGTTGGCTGGAGTTTGATAGGACTATCGCAACTCCTGATATGATGGGCACTGTCGGTAAGATCGGAAGAATTCTCGGACCTAGAAATCTCATGCCTAACGCTAAACTTGGCACAGTTACCTTTGATATTGGAAGGGTTGTTAAGGAAATCAAATCCGGAAAGGTTGATTTTAAAGTTGATAAAGCCGGTGTTGTGCATGCAATGCTTGGTAAAGTGTCTTTCGGCGCGGCAAAGCTGCAGGAAAATGTTTTGGCTTTTATTGACAGGATTATCCAGTTGAAACCAGCTTCAAGCAAGGGTATTTATCTGATAGGTGTCAGTCTGTCCTCAACAATGGGACCCGGGGTTAAAATTGACCCTCTGGAAGTCAGGACATTATTAAAACAAGTCTAATTAAGATTACGGCTAAACTGTTAAGTTGCGCTGTGATGTAGTTTTAGAAGCAAGCAGATCAGAAGTCGAAGACAGCAGGTACTCCTTTTGGAGTTTAATCGATTTTTTACCTCTAAAAAATTGGCCGGCCGAGACGAGTAAATCGTTTAGATAATTAAGACGCGGGAATTTACTTGTTCAGGGAATATTCAATTTAGGTCCTTGAACACAAAAGAGATGATTTCCGCTCTATGATAGTCGACCTCGACTGCTTTTGACCCACAAATTCCAACGTTAAAAGGAGGAAGAGGACATTGAAACGAGATGAAAAGGCATCAATAGTCAGTGAGCTGAGTGATAAGTTCTCCAAGGCGAAAATTGCAATCGCCTCTGACTATCGGGGTCTGACCGTTACGGAGTTCCAGGAGGTACGCCGGGAGCTCAAAAAGAACCAAGCCGAAATTCGGGTTGCGAAGAATACGCTTTTAAAGCGAGCTGTTCAAGGCACTGAATTTGAGGGCATGCAGGGTTTTTTCACTGGGACAACCGCGGTAACGGTTTCCTATGGTGACCCTGTGGCTCCGGCCAAAGTCCTTGTTGCGTTCAGCAAGGATAAGAAAACCTTTGAAATTAAGGGAGCTGTTCTTGACGGAAAGACGATCAGCACCGAAGAACTTATTGCTTTATCTAAATTGCCGAGCAAAGAAATACTGCTTTCCCAGCTACTCTCAGTTATGCAGGCGGTACCTACCAGTTTCGTTAGAGTACTTAATGGGATACCACAAAAGTTTGTATATCTGCTGCAGGCTATCAGCGATCAGAAAAATTAATATAAATAATTCATATTTTACGTTTGGAGGAATATACCATGGCTATTACCAAAGAAGATGTAATTGAGTTTATTTCAAATATGAGTGTTCTTGATCTTTCAGGGCTCATAAAAGAAATGGAAGATAAATTCGGCGTGTCAGCTGCTGCTCCTGTCGCATTTGCTGCAGGTCCTGCTGTTGCTGATGCCGGTGCTGCTGTTGAAGAAAAGACCGAGTTTGATGTTATTCTTACCGGTGCAGGAGAAAAGAAGATCAGTGTAATTAAAGAAGTACGTGCAATCACCTCACTTGGCCTCAAAGAAGCCAAAGAGTTGGTTGAGGGTGCGCCTCAGCCTGTTAAGCAAGGGGTTTCCAAAGCTGAAGCTGAAGAAATCAAAGCCAAGATTGAGAGTGCCGGTGGTACTGTTGAATTAAAGTAATAATCCGGTCCAACTGTACGATTCGTAACCATTTCCCAAAAAGAACAAACTGAAATAATATTATTAATGAATTATCCCTTAGTGGGTAAAAAGCTTGAATCGAAGGACGCTACGGAGGAAGAAAATCCTCCGTAGCGTTGTTTCGTTCTTACGGTTGAGTAGAAGCACGGAAAGGGTTTGGACGTTCATCCCCCTGTTTTTATTGCCTCTTTACCTGTCGGCCTTAGCTGCCATAAACTTCTGTTCTTTTGTTTTAAATACATGAGGATATTTCTGAATGAAGACGATGAGAAGAGTCAGAAAGAGTTTTGCGAAATCTGAAGAGATTGTCGAAAAACCGCATCTTATTGAGATGCAAAAGGTTTCATACGAGAAATTCCTGCAGTTTAACACCCCTGAGGCTGATAGGACTGATAGTGGTTTACAGGGGATATTTAAAAGCGTTTTCCCGATTCAGGATTTTAACGGTGCATGCTCATTGGAGTTTGTCAAATATACATTTGGCGAGCCCAAGTATACCGTAGAAGAATGTGTCGAGAGAGGAATGACCTTCGAGGTTCCGATAAAAATAACGGTAAGACTTGTATCTTATGAACTGGATAATGATGGTGAGGTTCAGAATGTCAGGGATATAAAGGAACAGGAGGTCTATCTCGGAAGTATTCCCTTGATGACCCGGACCGGTGTATTTGTTGTCAATGGAACTGAGCGGGTCATCGTCAGCCAGTTGCAGCGTTCGCCCGGACTTTTCTATAGTCATGATTCCGGGAAAACTAGTTCCGGCGGGAAAATCCTGTATTCGGCAAGAATTATTCCGGTAAGGGGCTCATGGATAGATCTTGAGTTCGATGCCAAGGATATCCTCTATGTACGCATTGACCGGCGACGGAAATTTCCGGTTACCACACTGCTTAAAGCCTTGGGGTATTCCCCTGAAGAATTGTTGCAATATTATTATGGGATTGAGAAGATAACCATTTCTGGAAAGAAATTTACCAAGCAGTTTGACGAGGCAACTATTGTCGGTCAAAGAGTACCCAGTGATATCATCCATCCTAAAACCGGGGAAATTCTTGCTAAAAAGAACAGAAAAATCGGCAAGACCCTTGCGAGCAAAATTATTGAGGCCGGCATTGACACATTTCAGGTCGAAATTGATGAGATTATCGGCAAGGTTGTTGTCAGGGACCTAGTTGATCCGAAAACCGGTGAAGTAATTGTTCAGTGCAATGAAAAACTTTCTGAAACCGCACTGGATGAAATTATCGCCGCAAAGGTTAAAGAGTTTGAAGTACTCTACATGGATGGTTCAAAAGTTTCCGATTCTTTCCATAAAACTCTGGCCATGGACAAGGCAAGCACTACTGAAGAGGCTTTGGTTGAAATCTATCGCCGTCTTCGTCCAAGCAGTCCTCCGACAATAGAGGTGGCCACGACATTCTTTAATAATTTATTCTTTAATCCGGACACATATGACCTTTCTATTGTTGGTCGCTTTAAGATCAATGCCAGGTTGAACGTCAATATTGATGTCGAAATTTCTACCTTGAACAAAGAAGATATCATGCTGGCCGTCAGGCAGTTGGTGCGCCTGAAAGACAGTCAGGGTCCCATTGATGATATTGACCATCTTGGAAATCGTCGTGTTCGAACAGTAGGCGAGCTCATTGAAAATCAATACAGAATGGGTCTTGTCCGGATGGAAAGAGCTATCCGTGAGCGTATGAGTCTTCAGGAAGTTGAAACCTTGATGCCTCATGACCTGATTAATCCTAAACCGATCACCGCGGCGATTAAGGAATTTTTTGGCACCAGTCAGCTTTCACAGTTTATGGATCAGACAAATCCATTGTCCGAGGTTACCCATAAACGCCGATTGAGCGCTCTTGGACCCGGCGGACTTTCCCGCGAAAGGGCCGGTTTCGAGGTTCGCGATGTTCATCCCACACATTATGGAAGAATTTGTCCGGTTGAGACACCGGAAGGGCCAAATATCGGATTGATTGTTTCGCTTGCTGCTTACGCCCGTGTCAATAAATATGGCTTTATTGAGACGCCATATAGAAAAGTTGAGAAGCGGCGGGTCACCGATAATGTTGAATTTATGACCGCCCTTGATGAAAAAGATTTTGTAATCGCTCCGGCCAAGGTCGAAACGAACAGTAAGGGAAAAATTGTTCCCGATACAATTATTGCCAGGGAAGAAGGAGAGGTCATAATTACCTCCTCTGACCGGATTACTCATCAGGATGTTTCGCCGAATCAACTGGTCAGCGTTGCCGCCTCTTTAATCCCTTTTTTGGAAAATGATGATGCCAACCGTGCATTGATGGGTTCTAACATGCAGCGTCAGGGCGTGCCGTTATTGCGGTGTTCAGCCCCTCTTGTTGGTACCGGCCTTGAGAGCGCTGTTGCCAGAGATTCCGGGGTCTGCCTTCTTGCCGGTGGTAACGGCGTAGTGGAAGAAGTGGACGCAAACCGGGTAGTAGTTCGCTACCAAGAACCTGGAACCGATGGGTTTTCTTCCGGGGTCGGAATATATCGGCTGGATAAATACCGCAAATCAAATCAGAACACTTGTTTTAACCAGAAACCGGTTGTGTTGCCTGGACAGAAAATCTCCAAAGGTCAGGTGTTGGCTGACGGTCCCGCTTGCGACCAGGGTGAACTGGCGCTGGGGAAAAATGTGACCATAGCCTTTATGCCATGGCGCGGGTTCAACTTTGAGGATTCCATTCTTGTCAGCGAACGGCTTTTGAAAAACGATACTTACACCTCGGTGCATATTGAAGTATTTGAAACTGTTGCGCGGGATACAAAGCTCGGCAAGGAAGAAATTACCAGGGATATCCCGAATGTCAGTGAAGAGTCTTTGCGTAACCTTGACGACAGTGGTGTTGTGCGTATCGGCGCAGAAGTAAATCCTGGCGATACACTGGTTGGTAAAGTTACTCCGAAGGGTGAAACACAGCTTTCGCCTGAAGAAAAACTGCTTCGAGCGATATTTGGAGAAAAAGCCGGTGATGTTAAGGATACCTCACTGAGAGTCCCTCCTGGTGTGGAAGGATTTGTCATTGACGCGAAAGTATTTTCACGCAAAGGCGTTGAAAAGGATGAACGAGCTCAAGCCATTGATAAAGTAGAAATCAAAAGGCTGCAAAGAGACCTGGATGATGAATTGAATTCCCTTAAGAAAGGTGCCCGGGCCGGTCTTTCGGATCTTCTTACTGGGAAGACAGTGAAGACGTCGGTCAATATTAAAGATGGCACTGAAATTCTGGCAAAAGGTAAAAAAATTACTACGGAAGTCCTTGATCAAATGCCTCTGCGTGATATCCGCATGCTGGATTACACGGATCGCCAGAAACTGGAAGGCGAAGTAGAGCTGTTGTTCGAGAGATATAATAGCCAGGTTCAGACTGTCAAAGACGTCTATGAAGCCAGAATTTCCCGTCTCATGAAAGGAGATGATCTGCCTCCAGGTGTCATAAAGATGGTAAAGGTTTACGTGGCAATCAAACGTAAACTGTCTGTCGGCGATAAAATGGCCGGACGTCATGGAAATAAAGGTGTTGTCTCAAGAATACTTCCTGAAGAGGATATGCCGTATTTCGCAGATGGCTCTTCAGTGGATATCGTCCTTAACCCACTCGGTGTGCCTTCACGTATGAACGTCGGCCAGGTTCTCGAAACACATTTGGGGCTGGCAGCAATGAAACTAGGCGCCCGTCTGCAGGTGTTTGCTGAAAAGAACGAGATCAAGGCATTAAAGCAGCTTTTGCAAAAACATTATTCGAAAAAAGAATATGAAAAATTGACTGATGGACTTACTGATGCCGATATCATTGATCTGGCAAGGAAGATGGGAACCGGGATTAACATGGCAACGCCGGTATTTGACGGTGCCAATGAAGCGGAAATCCGTAGCCTGCTTGTCGATTCTGGAATTGACGAAATCGGCCAGTCAACCCTTTTTGATGGGTTGACCGGTGAGAAATTCGAAAATCAGGTCACCTATGGTGTGATGTATATGATGAAATTACATCATTTGGTTGATAACAAGATTCATGCCCGTTCAACAGGTCCATACTCGCTGGTTACTCAGCAGCCCTTGGGCGGTAAGGCTCAATTCGGTGGCCAGCGCCTCGGTGAAATGGAGGTTTGGGCTATGGAAGCTTACGGTGCCGCATATACCTTGAAGGAATTCCTTACGGTTAAATCGGATGATGTAAGCGGCCGGACCAAGATGTATGAGAAAATAGTTAAAGGAAATAATTTCCTTGAAGCGGGTCTTCCCGAGTCATTCCATGTTCTTGTTAAAGAGCTGCAGGGATTATGTCTCGATATGGAGCTGATCGACGAGTAACAAATCGTTGAACAGCAAAGTGTAACTTAATTGAAGTAAATCCCATTCATTAAACGTAATGAAAGGAAATAAAAGGTGCTGCCGTGGAAGAACTTTTTAGTTTTTTTACCAAGGAAAAGAAGCCGGTAAGTTTTAAATCCGTAAGAATATCACTTGCCTCCCCGGAAAAAATCAGGGACTGGTCCCATGGAGAAGTGAAGAAGCCTGAGACCATTAACTACAGAACTTTCAAGCCTGAAAGGGAGGGGTTGTTCTGTGCCAAGATTTTTGGACCGGTTAAGGATTACGAATGTAATTGCGGAAAATACAAGCGGATGAAACACCGCGGTGTTGTCTGTGAAAAATGCGGTGTTGAAGTTATCCAGTCCAAAGTTCGTCGTGAGCGAATGGGGCATATTGAGCTTGCTGCGTCCGTAGCCCATATCTGGTTTCTGAAAAGTCTGCCGAGCAAGATTGGTAATCTGCTTGATATGACTCTCAAGGAGCTTGAGAAGGTTCTTTACTTTGATTCCTACGTTGTTGTTAAATCCCAGGGAGGTGGCGCGCCTGCAGTCGGGCAGCTGCTGAACGAAGAGAACTACCGTCAGGCTGTGGAAGAGTTTCCAGGTAAGTTTGTTGTTGGTATCGGTGCAGCGTCTATCAAGGAAATGCTGAAAAATATTGAACTTGCCGAACTTTCGGTTCAGCTCCGCGACGAAATGCGCAAAACCGGATCCATGGCCAAACGTACAAAACTCGGGAAACGTCTGAATGTTGTTGAAGCGTTCAAAGATTCCGGGAACAGGCCAGAGTGGATGGTGCTCGATGTCATTCCGGTTTTACCTCCGGATCTCCGTCCCCTTGTCCCGCTTGAAGGGGGTCGTTTTGCAACCTCTGATCTCAATGATCTGTATCGAAGGGTTATAAACAGAAACAACAGGCTTAAAAGACTTCTTGAGTTGGATGCTCCCGAGATTATTATCCGCAACGAGAAACGGATGCTCCAGGAAGCCGTTGACGTGCTTTTTGATAACGGCCGCCGGGGAAAAGTCATTACCGGGCCAAATAAACGTCCTCTGAAATCGCTGAGTGACATGCTGAAAGGCAAGCAGGGGCGTTTCAGGCAGAATCTGCTTGGCAAGCGTGTTGATTATTCCGGGCGTACGGTTATCGTCGTCGGCCCCCATCTCAGGCTTCACCAGTGCGGATTGCCAAAGAAAATGGCTCTCGAGCTGTTCAAACCTTTCATCTACAATAAGCTCGAGTTGCATGGATATGTCACAACAATTAAAAGCGCCAGAAAGATGGTTGAAAGCGGCACCAAGGAAGTGTGGGATGTGCTTGATGAGGTGGTTCAGGAATATCCGATTATTCTGAACCGCGCACCTACTCTGCATCGACTAGGTATGCAAGCGTTTGAGCCAGTTCTCATTGAAGGAAAAGCCATTCAGCTGCATCCGTTGGTCTGTTCGGCTTTTAACGCTGACTTTGACGGCGACCAGATGGCCGTGCATATTCCTTTAACCGTTGAGGCGCAGATTGAAGCTCGCGTCCTGATGATGTCAACCAATAATATACTTTCACCTGCAAACGGTGAACCGATTATTATTCCATCTCAGGATATTGTTCTGGGGCTTTATTATATGTCTCGCGAACGTTTTATGGCCCAGGGTGAAGGTAAGATTTTTTCATCTCCGGATGAAGCCAGGATCGCTTATGATTACGGCGAGATTCATTTACAGGCCAAAATCATTGTGCGTATTGACGGAAAGCGTATAGAAACCACCGTCGGAAGAATTTTGTTAGGCGAACTTCTGCCTCCAAAAGTTCCTTTCAAACTGGTCAATAGAGCACTTAACAAAAAAGAACTTGCAAAGCTGATCGACTATGCCTATCGCTATGCAGGGACCAAAGAAACTGTAATTCTCGCTGACCGCCTTAAGGATATAGGCTACGAGTATGCCACCAGAGCGGCGATTTCCATATCCATAAATGATATGAAGATCCCTGTAAATAAGGAGAATATTCTTGCGACCTCCGAGAATGAAGTGCTTGAGGTTGAAAAACAATATACCGATGGTCTCATTACCTCCGGTGAGAAGTATAATAAGGTTGTTGACATCTGGTCTCGCGCAACGGATAAAGTTGCCCAGGAAATGATGCAGGAGATGAGTGTCGAATACGTTCGAGATAAGAATAAAAAACTCGTTGAAACGCCGAGTTTCAACCCCATATTTATTATGGCTGACTCCGGCGCGAGGGGTAGTAAGGACCAGATCAGACAGCTTGCTGGAATGCGTGGGTTGATGGCTAAGCCTTCCGGGGCAATTATTGAGTCGCCGATTAAGGCCAATTTCCGCGAGGGCTTGAGCGTTCTTGAATATTTCATTTCCACCCACGGCGCTCGAAAAGGTCTGGCTGATACTGCATTAAAGACAGCAAACTCAGGGTATCTTACCCGGCGGCTTGTGGATGTTGCCCAGGATTCAACTATTGTGGACAGGGATTGCGAAACCCTCGACGGAATCGTTGCCGAACCTTTGATGGAAGGCGGTGAAGTAATTCAACCGGTTGGCGAGCGGATTCTTGGGCGCGTTGCTCTTGAGGATATTGTTGATCCCTTTACCGGTGAAATTCTGCTGGCTGCAAATGAACAGATTACTGAGGATATCGTCAGCGTTATCGATAACGCCGGCATTGACCGGGTACTAATCCGTTCTGTTTTGACATGCAGATCACAAAGAGGTGTCTGTGCCATGTGTTACGGTCGAGATCTTGGCCGCGGGCACATGGTTAATATCGGTGAAGCGGTCGGTATCATTGCCGCTCAGTCGATTGGTGAGCCCGGCACCCAGTTGACCATGAGAACATTTCATATAGGCGGTACAGCCAGCCGTAGCGTTGAAACTGCGGAAGTTCGTATAAATCATGGCGGTGCCGTCAAGTATCAAAATCTTCACACTGTCCAAAACTCCGAGGGTAAGAGAGTTGTAATGAACCGGAATGGTGAAGTCTGCATAGTCGGCGCCAAAGGTCGCGAGCTTGAACGGCATTCAGTGAATTACGGCGCACTCCTCTATGTTGATGACGGAGATAAAGTTGATCCGGGCGCGCTGGTTGCGAACTGGGATCCGTATACGATTCCCATTGTCAGTGAAACAGGCGGTTATATTAAGTTTGGAGATATTGTCGAAGGTATGACTATGCAGGAGCGAGTCGATCCGATTACCGGAAAGTCAAGCTCGGTCATCATGCAGCCCAGAGCAGGACAATTGAATCCCCGGATTTCTTTGAAAGATGATAAAGGCAAGGCGGTAAAATTGCCAAAGACAGGCTCTCCTGCGCGTTATTCATTGCCGGTCGGGGCGATTATTTCCGTTACCGAAGGTGATCTGATTGAACCGGGAACCGTTATTGGAAAGATTCCTCGTGAAACCACAAAAACAAAGGATATTACCGGTGGTCTGCCGCGGGTAGCCGAACTTTTTGAAGTACGGAAACCCAAGGAATACGCAATCATTACCGAAATCGACGGCCAGGTCAGTTACGGTAAAGACCTGAAAGGTAAAAAAAGGGTTATTGTTACTCCGGAAATCGGTGAAGCAAAGGAATATTTGATTCCTAAAGGGAAGCATGTCAGCGTTCATGAGGGAGATTATGTCAAGGCAGGAGAGCCTTTGATGGATGGTTCTCCTGATCCCAATGATATTCTCCGGGTTCTCGGTGTTAAAGAGCTTGCGAAATTCCTTGTCAATGAAATTCAGGAAGTCTATCGCCTCCAGGGTGTTAAAATTAATGATAAACACATCGAGGTAATAGTCCGACAGATGTTGAGGCGTGTACAGATCACCAAAGTTGGAGACAGTACCTTCATGCTGGGCGAGCAGGTTGAATGGTGGAGATTTGCCGAACAGAATGAAAAAATCATTAAGGCAGGTGGTAAGCCGGCCGTTGCTGAACCGTTGCTCCTGGGGGTCACTAAGGCTTCGCTGAGTACCGACAGCTTTATATCTGCGGCGTCGTTTCAAGAAACAACCAAGGTTCTCACTAATGCTGCGATAGCAGGTAAAATAGATGATCTCAGCGGTCTAAAAGAAAATGTTATTATGGGCCGTCTGGTGCCTGCGGGCACCGGCCTTGACCGGTATTCGAAGATGCTGAACAGATAAATAAGTTTGTTCTTGACAAGCGAATACGCTTCGATTAAATATTCCGGTTTCGTTTTGTGGAGTTGGACAGTTTCAGAATTTGTTTCTCAAAAAAATGAGAACGTCTTGAGACGATAATTAATATAGTATAACAGGAGTTAATATTCATGCCCACCATTAATCAATTGGTACGGCAAGGGCGTAAGAAGGCGGTTAAAAGAACAAATACCCCTGCCCTCCAAGGTTCCCCTCAGAAGCGCGGTGTTTGCGTTCGTGTATACACAACGACACCCAAGAAGCCTAACTCTGCGCTTCGTAAAGTAGCCAGGGTTCGATTGACTAACGGGATAGAGGTTACTTCCTATATTCCAGGTGTTGGCCACAATCTCCAGGAGCATTCCGTTGTGTTGATCAGGGGCGGCAGGGTAAAAGACCTTCCTGGTGTTCGATATCACATTATTCGCGGAACCCTTGATACTCTCGGAGTATCTGATCGGAGACAAGGGCGTTCTAAATATGGAGCAAAACGTCCTAAATAATAGCGACGTTTGTAAGATAAGGAGCAGATTCAATGCCAAGACGTAAACTTGTAGCAAAGCGACCAACAGTTCCTGATCCCCGGTTTAATAGCGTACTTGTTTCAAAATTTGTTAACGGGCTCATGGAAAGAGGCAAGAAAAGCGTCGCGCGTAGTATTTTTTATGGCGCAATGGATATTATTGAAGAACGTGTATCGGAAGCTGATCCGTTGGCGGTCTTTGAAAAGGCCATGGACAAGGTCAGGCCGAGAGTTGAGGTGAAATCCAGGCGTGTGGGTGGTGCAACGTATCAGGTGCCCGTGGAAGTCCGTCCGGAAAGAAGAAATGCACTTGCCATACGATGGATTGTCGGATTTTCCCTGAAAAGATCGGGTCGATCCATGGCTGAGAAACTTGCTGCTGAGTTATCCGATGCTTTTAACAATCGAGGCGGTGCCGTTAAGAAACGTGAGGATACTCACAAGATGGCAGATGCCAACAAGGCATTCGCCCATTATCGCTGGTAAATAAACGGGTGATTGTTGATTTCCTCAATTGACAAATTGGTTGAGGTAGTTTATGTATGCGTGGTTCGTTTTCGGGGGCAGAAGTAACTCAATAGGATCTGCCGGGAGAATCATTTGGTGATGACAACAGTTTTGTTGAGGAAAGAAATCAGTCGTGGCATCAAATGTACCGCTCAAGCGGTTACGCAATATAGGCATTATGGCCCACATAGATGCGGGCAAGACGACAACCACCGAAAGGATACTTTTTTATACTGGTCGTTCTCATAAAATCGGTGAGGTTCATGACGGTGCCGCAGTCATGGACTGGATGGAACAAGAACAGGAGCGCGGCATTACCATCACCTCCGCTGCCACCACATGTGAATGGCACGAACACAAGATTAATATAATTGACACACCCGGGCATGTTGATTTCACCATTGAAGTGGAACGCTGTCTCAGGGTTTTAGACGGCGCAATAGCCGTTTTCTGTGCGGTCGGAGGAGTTGAACCTCAGTCCGAAACAGTTTGGCATCAAGCGGATCATTATTCGATTCCCCGCATTGCCTTTATAAATAAGATGGATCGTATTGGCGCTGATTTTGAGCGCTGTATAAATATGATTGGCGAACGTCTGGGAGCCAATCCTCTCCCCATTCAGTTACCCGTGGGTTCCGAGGATAAATTTCAGGGAGTCATTGACCTCATTACACAAAAAATGCTGGTCTTTGACCAAGAGTCTCAGGGATTGCTGGTGATTGAAAAAGAAATCCCGGGCGAAATCATAGAAAAATCTACGGCTGCACGTATGGCCCTCATCGAGAAGCTGGCCGACTTTGATGAGGGGGTCATGGAAAAATTTCTCGAAGAGCAACCAGTTGCCGTTGAAGAGATTTACCGGGCCATTAGGAAAGCTACCTTGAGTTTAGAGGTGGTGCCGGTACTCTGCGGAAGTGCATTTAAGAATAAAGGTGTCCAACCTTTGTTGGATGCTGTGGTCGCCTATTTACCTTCACCCCTTGATGTTCCTCCCATACATGGCGAGAACAGCAAGGGAGAGGTTGAGACCAGAAAAGCCAGCGATAAAGAAAAGTTTGCTGCTTTAGCTTTTAAACTTGCAACAGACCCTTTTGTTGGTAACCTTGCATATATACGTGTTTATTCTGGCATTTTAAAACTCGGTGACAAAGTTTATAATTCGGCCAAGCACAAGCAGGAAAAGATTGGCCGGATAGTAAATATGCATGCCAACAAACGGCATGAAGTCAAAGAGATTGGGCCGGGCGACATAGCAGCGATTGTTGGGTTACGATTTACTACTACCGGCGACACTTTATGTGCGGCGGGCGATACGATTCGCCTCGAGACCATCGATTTCCCTGAGCCGGTTATAAGTATTGCAATAGAACCAAAGGGCAAGGCCGACGAAGAAAAGCTTAATGACAGTCTGGCCAAGATTGCCATGGAAGACCCTTCTTTTCGGGTATCCAGCAATGCTGATACCGGTCAGACTATTATTTCCGGGATGGGTGAATTACATCTCGAGATAATCATTGACCGCCTCATGAGAGAATTTAAAGTGGGGGCCAATGTCGGCAAGCCGCAGGTTGCTTATAAAGAAACGGTAAATCAACTTGCCAGGGCCGAAGGTAAATTTGTTCAGCAGGCAACAGGCAAGACTCAATACGGTCATGTCTGGCTTGAAGTTGAACCCCTTGAAAGAGGGGATGGATTTAAATTTGAAAACCGGATTGCAGAAGGGACCATCCCAAAGGGTTTTATCGCTGCTATTCAGAAAGCGATCGAAGGAAATCTCGATTCAGGCGCTTTAATAGGCTTCCCGGTTATTGATATCAAGGTAAGTCTCATTGATGGATCTTACCATGAAGTAGATTCTACGGAACAGGCATTTGGAATTGCATCTGCCATGGCGTTCCGGAAAGCGCTTACCGAAGCGAAACCGGCTCTTCTCGAGCCGATTATGGAATTGGAAGTACTTGTTCCTGAATCCTTTCTTGGGGATGTCATTGCTGACTTAAACAGCAAAAGAGCCAAGATAATGGGCATGGACAGTCAGAGCAATATACTTCAAAAGGTTAAGGCCCATGTGCCGCTTTCGGAAATGTTCGGATATTCAACGGACTTACGATCCGCAACTCAGGGAAGGGCCAGTTTTACAATGCAGTACATTACTTATGATAGAGTGCCAGAAAATATAGCTGAGCATATCGTTCAAAAGGTTAGAGGGCTAATCTGAACAATTCTTAATAGAACGAACGAGGAAGGACAATGGCAAAAGAAAAATTTCAACGCACAAAACCCCATGTAAACATCGGAACCATTGGTCATATTGATCACGGCAAGACCACCCTGACGGCAGCAATAACTACTGTATTGTCTTATAAGGGACTGGCAAAGAGCACCGCCTTTGATGAGATCGATAAAGCGCCGGAAGAAAAAGAGCGCGGTATCACCATAGCCACGGCACATGTCGAATACGAGACCTTAAACCGTCATTATGCTCATGTGGACTGTCCGGGACATGCCGACTACATTAAGAATATGATTACCGGTGCAGCGCAGATGGACGGCGCAATTCTGGTAGTAGGCGCCGACGACGGCCCCATGCCCCAGACCCGTGAGCATATCCTGCTCGCCCGTCAGGTTGGTGTGCCGTCCATCGTAATTTTCTTGAATAAATGTGACATGGTAGACGATGAAGAACTGATCGAACTCGTTGACATGGAACTTCGCGAGCTTTTGACCAAGTATGAATTTCCCGGCGACGATACTCCGATTATCCAGGGAAGCGCCTTGAAAGCACTTGAGAATCCCACGGATGAAGCGGCCACCAAATGTATTTTTGATTTGATGGATGCTGTTGACGCATTTATTCCCGAGCCACCGCGAGACATAGACAAGCCATTTTTGATGCCGGTGGAGGATGTCTTTTCGATATCCGGACGCGGTACAGTTGCAACGGGTCGTATCGAACGCGGCATAGTAAAGGTCGGCGAAGAGATTTCGATCATCGGTATTCGTGATACAGCAAAGACTACGGTAACCGGAGTTGAGATGTTCCGGAAAATCCTTGATGAAGGTCGAGCCGGCGATAATGTCGGTATCCTTCTTCGCGGCACCAAACGAGAAGACATCGAGCGCGGTCAGGTATTGGCCAAACCCGGCAGCATCACTCCACATACCAAGTTCATGGCTGAGTGTTACATTCTGAGCAAGGAAGAGGGTGGTCGTCATACGCCGTTTTTTAACGGGTATCGTCCGCAGTTTTATTTCCGGACCACCGACGTAACGGGAATTGTGACCTTGCCAGAGGGCGTCGAGATGGTAATGCCGGGGGATAACGTCACAGTAGAAGGGGCGCTGATCACCCCGATCGCCATGGAAGATGGTCTTCGTTTTGCAATCCGCGAGGGTGGCAGAACCGTTGGTGCCGGCGTTATCAATAAGATTATTGAATAGGTGAAACGAATATGATGCCCACACAAAAAATACGTATCCGGCTGAAAGGATATGATCATAAATTACTTGATCAGTCGACAATTGAGATTGTAGAAACAGCAAAACGGACTGGTGCGACAATTGCTGGGCCGATTCCTCTGCCGACTTCAATTAATAAGCATTGTGTATTGCGTTCACCCCATGTGGATAAGAAATCAAGAGAACAATTCGAAATGCGGACTCATCGCAGATTGCTTGATATCCTTGAGCCGACGCAACAGACAATTGATGCCCTTATGAAGCTCGAACTTTCCGCCGGTGTTGATGTGGAAATTAAGCTGTAAATTGAGTTTGATCAGGGCGCTGATAGTTTTTTTCTTAGGTACATGCACGTTGATGTGTGATGTGAATTAATATTAAAGACTGGAAATGGGTAAATACAATGCCTAAGACGGTAGGAATGTTAGGTAAAAAACTTGGGATGACCCGGATTTATTCAGAAGAAGGATCCGCGCAGGGTGTTACTGTTATCGAGGCAGGCCCTTGTGTAGTGCTTCAGAAAAAGACTGTGGCAAAGGACGGCTATAATGCCATCCAGGTCGGTTTCGGGAGTAAAAAGGAATCACGGATGAATAAACCCGAGGCAGGTCATGTGAAGCGAGCCGGCAAAGGCGGATTCTATCATATAAAAGAATTTCGCGTCAATGATGTTGATCTATATGAAACAGGCCAGGAGATAAAAATTTCTGACCTTTTTAAGGTAGGCGACATTATAGATATAAGCGGTGTTACAAAAGGTCGTGGATTTCAGGGAGTTATAAAACGTCATGGTTTTAGTGGCGGCAATAAGACCCATGGCTCCATGTTTCATAGAGCCCCTGGTTCAATTGGCTGCAGTGCATGGCCGAGCCGTGTAATTCCAGGGAAAAAAATGCCTGGCCGTATGGGCAACCAGTTGGTCACTAAGAAGAACGTTATTATTCTGGATGTCAGACCTGAAGATAACGTATTGGTCCTTAAGGGACCGGTTCCCGGCAGTGACGAGAGTGTTGTGCATATATTTACTAAATAAACGGATTTGATGACCATTCTTTAGGGAGCGGTACCATGGCTGTAGCTGAAGTGTTGAACATAGAAAATAAAAAGGTTGGCGAGATTGAGTTGAATGATTCGATCTTTGGGGTTGAAGTTGATACTCATATAATTCACGATGTTGTTCGTATGCAGCTTGCCAACCGTAGAGCAGGGACGGCTTGTACCAAAACAAGAGCTGAGGTACAAGGCGGTGGTGCAAAGCCCTGGAAGCAAAAAGGTACAGGAAGAGCACGGGCGGGAAGTCGACGGTCGCCTCTTTGGCGCGGTGGTGGTACGACTTTCGGTCCGAAACCCAAAAGTTATTCATACAAATTGCCCAAGAGAGTCAGAAGACTTGGAATTCGTATGGCTCTAAGCGCCAAATATGCTGAAAGCAATATGATCGTGCTTGATGATTTCCAGCTCGATGAAATAAAAACCAAGAAATTTCTGAATGTCATGAATGCATTCAGTCTGGAAGGCGCATTGATTGTCACCCCTGATCGCAATGAAAACCTTGAGAGATCATCAAGAAATGTCCATGGGTTCAAGGTCATGCCGATTTCCGGACTCAATGTTTTTGACATTCTTCTTTATAAGCATATAATTTTACTTCAACCCTGTCTGGGGCAACTTGAAAAGAGGTTGCTGTCATGAAGAACGTATATCAAGTAATCAAGAAGGCCTGTCTCACTGAAAAGGGAATGGGGCTTCAGGAAGAGAACAATCAGATTGTCATTAAAGTTGATCGTCGTGCAAATAAGATCGAAATAAAATCTGCTGTTGAGAAAATGTTTAATGTGAAAGTCTCACAGGTTCGGACGGCGAACATGCACGGTAAGATGAAACGGGTCGGCAAGAAAATCGGTTACACTGGAGACTGGAAAAAAGCGTATGTCTCTCTGATGGAAGGGAACAAGGTCGATTTTCTTGAAGGACTTTGATACCCTGTTTGATCGGCCTATTTAAATAAAAATGCTGGTTTTTAATTACAAATAATTTGGGGTTTCAAATGGCTACAAAAACCTATAATCCGACATCACCGGGAAGGCGTTCACTTGTTTCGATCGTTAATCCCGATTTGTCCAAAAAACGGCCTGAAAAAAGCTTGGTCCAACCACTGAGCAAATCCGGCGGAAGAAATAATAACGGCAGAATTACGGCCAGACACATTGGTGGCGGCCATAAGAGAAAGTACCGTGTTATCGATTTCAAACGTGATAAGGTAGACGTTCCTGCCAAGGTAGCTGAAATTGAATATGACCCGAATCGGTCGGCCAACATTGCCCTTCTTTTTTATAACGACGGTGAGAAACGATATATTCTCTCACCGCACGGAATTAAACTCGGGGATATTGTTGAGGCTGGAGAAACAGTTGATATACGTATTGGTAATTGCATGCCGATGGGTAATATGCCGTTAGGCAGTGTTATTCATAATATCGAGATGCGAATCGGCAAAGGCGCCCAGATGGTTCGAAGTGCCGGGGTTTCAGCGCAGTTGATGGCCAAGGAAGGAGATCATGTCCTTGTCAAATTGCCCTCCGGCGAAGTGAGGCGTTTTCATAAGAAATGTAGAGCCTGTATCGGTCAGATTGGAAATATTGAGCATGAAAGTGCAAAAATGGGCAAAGCCGGCCGTAATCGCTGGAAAGGCCGTAGACCGAAAGTCAGGGGTGTTGCGATGAACCCGCATGACCATCCGATGGGCGGTGGTGAAGGAAAGAGCTCCGGCGGTCGACATCCATGTACTCCATGGGGTGTTCCGACAAAAGGTTATAAGACCAGAAAAAGAAAAAGCTCTGATAACGATATCATCAAGAAAAGGTCATAACTAGGAGAATAGAAACCATGGGACGTTCAGTTAAAAAAGGTCCATTTATTGATGACCATTTGATGAAAAAAGTTATACAGGCCAAAGAAACAGGATCACGGAAAGTTATAAAAACCTGGTCCAGGCGCTCAGATGTAACTCCTGATATGGTCGGTTTGACTTTAGCCGTGCACAACGGCAAAAAATTTATACCTGTTTTTGTTACTGAGAATATGGTTGGTCATAAGCTTGGAGAATTTTCCCCGACCCGGACCTTCTATGGTCATGCTAACAGGAAATAAGGTTAATTACTTTTTTAGTAACGCGATAAGGAGTTAAGACAAAATGGAAGCAAAAGCTCTTGCTCGGCATATAAGAATTTCTCCACAGAAGGCACGCCTGATCGCTGATCTGGTTCGGGGTAAGGATATTGAAACCGCTATTAACACATTACGTTTCATGCCCAAGAAAGGTGCTCGAATTTTACGGAAAGTTGTTGAATCCGCTGTAGCTAATGCCAGTCAGAATGAGGCAATAGATGTGGATACCCTCTATATTAAGATCATCCATATTGACGGCGGTCCGATGCTGAAAAGGATAAGACCACGAGCAATGGGAAGGGCAACAAAAATTTTAAAAAGATCCAGCCATATTACAGTTATACTGGACGAGCAATAAAAAACGTCCTTTATAGGTGCTGAAGTTAACGCTATAAGTTTAATTTGATCATGGAGGAAGATTTTGGGCCAGAAAGTTAATCCAATCGGTATGCGGCTAAATATTGTGCGCACCTGGGAGTCCACCTGGTATGCCGACCGGGACTATGCGAAATTCTTACTGGAAGACCAGAAGATCCGGAAATACATCAAAAAAAGATTGTATCATGCTGGCGTTTCCAAAATGAAAATAGCCCGTACCGGAGAAAAACTGAAAATAAAATTACATACTGCTCGACCTGGTATTGTAATCGGTAAGAAGGGTGCTGAGATTGAAGCACTGAAAGCGGATCTTGATAAACTTACAAATCGTCAATGCCATGTTGATATTCAGGAAATAAGAAGGCCTGAAGCGGATGCTCAGTTAGTGGCAGAAAATATTGCGCTCCAGCTTGAACGACGGGTTGCTTTTCGACGGGCGATGAAGAAGGCTGTAAATGTTGCCTTGAAGTTTGGCGCTAAAGGTATTAAGATATCCTGTTCCGGTCGTCTGGGTGGTGCTGAAATGTCCAGAACAGAATGGTATCGTGAGGGTCGTGTCCCTCTCCACACCCTGAGAGCGGATATTGATTATGGGGTTGCTGAGGCACACACTACATATGGCCTCATCGGTGTGAAGGTTTGGATATTCAAAGGCGAAGTGTTTAGCGACACAGAACTTCAGGAATAATAGACAACCCCCATTACATCTAAAGAATATTTTTAGTTGAAAAATAAGAAATTTAAATAATTAGGTTGCAAAATGCTTAGTCCAAAAAAAGTAAAACACAGAAAGCAGTTTAAGGGCCGCCTGAAAGGCAGTGCAAATCGTGGTTCTACTATAGCATTTGGTAAGTATGCCCTTAAAGCTGTTGAGCCCGGAAAGATGACCGCGCAACAAATTGAGGCTGCACGTATTGCTATTAATAGAAAGGTAAAGCGTGGCGGGAAAATGTGGATTCGTGTTTTTCCTGATAAACCTATTACCTCAAAGCCTGCTGAAACTCGTATGGGTAAAGGAAAAGGAGCCCATGATTCTTGGGTCGCACCTATTCATGCAGGTCGTATCCTCTATGAACTGGACGGTGTCGATGAAAGTCTTGCCGTAATAGCCCTCACACTGGCTGGCAATAAGCTTCCTTTTGCAACCAAGGTGATTATGTTGGAGTCGACTCTATGAAAATGAAAGAAATACGGGAATTGACTGAAGATGCTCTTGCCGTCAAACTTGCTGATGTATCAGAAGAGCTTTTTAAGCTCAAATTTCAGCACAGCATCAGACCGCTTGAAAATCCTGCGAATTTACGTGAACTTCGTAAAAATATCGCCAGGATCAAGACAGTAATGATTGAAAAGCGAGCAGACGAAAATTAATCGGGACTTCTTTTAGACAGACACCCATGATTATCAGGGAATGGAAATGAGTGATATTAAAAAAGCACGTAAAACAAGAGTTGGTTTAGTTATCAGTAATAAAATGGGCAGTAGCATTGTTGTCCGTACTGAGCAGGTTACTCGTCATAAGCTGTATGGTAAGATTATGCGCAGACATGTTAAATACATGGCTGATGATCCAGAAAACACCTGTAATATTGGAGATCGTGTGCTTATTGAAGAATGCAGACCTTTAAGCAAAATGAAGCACTGGCGACTTCGTGAAATTATTGAAAAAGCTGTCTAAAGAAAGAATATTCGATTCCAGATCGTCGAAAACAACAACCTGACTGTATTGAATGATTTAGAATTTTTTACATGCATGTTTGTTAATTCGAGAGATTTCATGAAGCAATCAGATAATTTGGTGAAGTTATGATACAGACCGAAAGTACACTTAATGTCGCAGACAATTCTGGAGCCAAAAAAGTTTTGTGCATCCGGGTCCTGGGTGGAACGAGACGTCGTTATGCAAAAGTCGGCGACGTTATAGTTGTGACTGTGAAAGAAGCCATACCCAACGGCAAGGTAAAGAAAGGCGATGTCATGAGAGCTGTTATTGTGCGGACTTCAAAAGAAATTCGCCGAATGGATGACACCTCCGTTAAGTTTGATGATAATTCTGCCGTTTTGTTGAGTAGCAACGGTGAACCGATCGGAACCAGAATTTTTGGGCCGGTCGCCAGAGAATTAAGGGCCAAAGGGTACATGAAGATAATATCTCTTGCCCCAGAAGTATTATAAATAGCTCGAAGTTTTAAGTGGTTGCCTTGGTAAATTTATAATAGCAATTATAAGGTATCCATTATTTAGGTCATATGAGGCGGATAAAATGCAGACTGGATTGAGTAAAATAAAGTTAAATGATCAGGTAGAAGTAATCGCCGGCAAAGATAAGGGTAGAGTCGGCAAAGTGATCAAGATTGTTAGCAATTCGAATAAAGCCCTGGTTGAAAAGGTTAATATGATCAAGCGTCATACCAAACCAAACATGGCAAGCCAGCAAGGCGGCATCATAGACAAGGAAGCGCCGATTCATGTTTCCAACCTCAAGATAATCTGCCCTAAATGTTCGAAAACTGCCCGTGTTGGGAAGAAGATTTTGGAAGATGGGTCAAAGGTTCGTGTTTGCAAAAAATGTGGAGAATCAGTAGAAGCCAAGGCCTGATAAGGGTCGGAGGTTTTTGGAGACGATAATGGCCGGATTGAAAGAATATTATGAAAAAGAATGTGTGCCGCAGCTCATGAACGAGTTCGGGTACAAAAGTATTATGCAGGTGCCTAAGATTACCAAGATTGTATTGAATATGGGTCTTGGTGAGGCGGTGCAAAATTCAAAAATTATTGATAGCGCCTCTGAAGAACTTACTCGAATCGCCGGTCAAAGGGCTGTTGTAACCCGGGCAAAAAAATCTATTGCAACCTTTAAACTGCGGGAGGGAATGCCTATCGGCTGTAGGGTCACCTTGCGTAGCGACAGGATGTATAATTTTTTAAGCAAACTTGTGCATATAGCATTACCGCGTGTACGTGATTTTCGTGGTATATCCCCTAAAGGATTTGATGGTCGTGGTAATTTCGCCATGGGTATCAAGGAACACATTATTTTCCCTGAAATCGATTACGATAAGATCGATAAGATTAAGGGGTTGAATATCTGTATTAATACAGATGCCAAAACAGATAATGAAGGGCGTTTTCTCCTGCGATTACTTGGGATGCCTTTCCGTAAATAATTTTGAAAAACAAAGTTCGGGAGGAAGAGGTTGGCTAAGAAATCATTAATAGCAAAGAGTGAGCGCAAGCCCAAGTTCAACGTGAGGGCTTATAACAGATGTCCGCTATGTGGCAGACCGCGTGCATTTATTAGAAAATTCGGTATATGCAGAATATGTTTCCGAAATATGGCACTCAGAGGTGAAGTTACCGGTGTTACGAAATCTAGCTGGTAAGTAACCTTGCATAGGCGAATGTAAGTCTGTTGCTTGAGAACATTAATTGGTCTTTGCCTGAGATCAATTTTTAATTGTACCTTAAGGAGTAGTTTCGATGTCAATGAGCGATCCTCTGGCAGATATGCTGACCAGGATAAGAAATGCCGGAATGGTGAAGTTTGAAAGTGTGGATATTCCATATTCTAACTTGAAAGCTGGTGTGGCCGAGATTTTAAAACAGGAAGGCTATATCAATGACTACCAGGTTATTAAAGGCGACAAGCAAGGTGTTTTAAAGGTCAACCTTAAATATGACCAAGATGATGTGAGAGTCATAACCGGCCTTAAGAGAGTCAGTTCACCTGGTCGGCGTGTCTATGTTAAGTCAGATAAAATTCCAAAAGTTATGAGTGGTCTCGGTATTGCCATTATTTCAACTTCAAAAGGGCTTATAACTGATCGAGAAGCCAAAAAAACTGGTATCGGCGGTGAGTTGCTCTGCGAAGTCTGGTAAGTGTTGACTGTCTATTTGATAAGCGATAATCAGGTCTTAGATTTTTTTGCTGTAAGATATAGAGACCATCATTTTTTGTTAAACGAGTGGAGATAAGCCATGTCAAGGATTGGTAGTAAACCTATTCCTGTTCCAAAAGGGGTCAAGGTTGATTTAAACGGATTGCATGTCAAGGTCACCGGCCCGAAAGGAACCTTGGAAAGAGATATCCGCCCTGAAATTGAACTTGTTGCATCAGAAGGGAATATACTTGTGAAGACCAAGGATATTAGCAAGAGGACCGTTGCTTTTTCCGGGTTGACCAGGACTCTTGTGGATAACATGGTTCAGGGCGTTGAGCATGGGTTTAAGAAGAATCTGCTTATTGAAGGAGTTGGATACCGGGCTGAGGCTTCGGGAAAAGATTTAATCCTCCATGTCGGTTATTCAAATCCGGTTCAGTTTAAAATGCCCGAGGGCGTGAGTGTATTAGTTGAAAAAAATAAAGTTACCCTTGAATCAATTGATAAAGAATTACTAGGACTTACAGCGGCACGTATCCGTGAAGTGCGTAAACCCGAGCCCTATAAAGGCAAGGGGATACGTTACGCAGATGAACATGTTGTACGAAAAGTCGGTAAGTCTGCAGGTAAATAGTTATTTATAAAGTTAGATAAATCGGAAGGCAGGATATGGCAAAGACAAACCCGAAAGCTGTAGCACGTACAAAACGTGTAAAGCGTATCAGAAAGAAAATTATAGGAACCCCTGAGCGGCCTCGTCTTAGAGTATTTAAGACCGCAAAGCATATATATGCTCAGGTTATAGATGACACGGCAGGAGCCACATTGGCAGCAATGTCAACGATAAACAAAAAATTCGTTCCTGAGGATAGTAAGGGTAAAACTGCTTTGGCACGTAGAGTGGGATTACTCCTGGCAGGTCTTGCAAAAGAAAAGGGAATTGAAACGGTTGTTTTTGATCGTGGTGGGTACATTTATCATGGAAGGATAAAGGCCCTGTCTGAAGGGGCAAGAGAAGGTGGGTTAGTTTTTTAGCGCCGCATAAAAGAATGAACGAAGCACATTGGGGGTAATACCTTGGCTAATTTCAGAAATGATAATGCTGATGATCAGCTGATCGAAAAAATAGTCTATATCAACCGGACCGCAAAGGTTGTTAAAGGCGGCAGACGTTTTAGTTTCAGTGCGATTTGTGTTGTTGGAGATGGCAAGGGAAGGGTCGGGTATGGTTTGGGTAAAGCGAACCAAGTTCCCGATGCCATTAAGAAAGGAGTAGAAAAGGCGCGCCGGGACATGAAAAAGGTGTCTATAACCGCGGCAAGCATCCCACATGAGATTAAAGGGAAGTTCGGAGCCGGAAAAGTCATGTTGAAACCTGCTTCTGAGGGTACTGGAGTTATTGCCGGTGGTGCAGTACGTGCTGTACTTGAGGCGGCCGGTGTTCAGAATATTTTGACAAAATGTTTAGGATCCCATAATCCGCATAATCTTGTGAAAGCGACACTTGATGGATTACTCAGGTTGAGAACTCCTGAACATATTGCTGCAATCAGAAATAAATCAGTTGAAGAGATAATGTAAAACCATTCTTTTGATATTCCATTTTGATGGAAATGAAGGATACGTAAAATAGGTAAGAAAATGGCCAATGAACTCAAGATGACCTTGAAGAAAAGTAAAATTGGAAGCACCAAGAAGATCCACGCAACATTGACAGGACTGGGTCTTACTCGTACCAATAAAACTGTAATACGCAAAGATACGCCTGAAATCCGTGGCATGTTGAGAAAGGTTCAACATCTTGTGGTAGTGGAGGAATAATAATGTTGACTTTAAGTAATCTTTCGCCGCATCCTGGTTCCAGGAAACAGAGGAAACGCATAGGTCGCGGACCAGGTTCCGGCCACGGGAAGACATCTACCAAAGGGCATAAGGGTGCAAGAGCTCGTTCCGGATATACTGCAAAACTCGGTTTCGAAGGTGGACAGATGCCTTTGCATCGAAGACTGCCTAAACGCGGATTTACAAATAATTTCAAGAAACTCTTTGCCGTTGTAAACGTTAAGGATCTTGAACGATTTGAGGCTGGAACCAGAATTGACCGACAGGTTTTGGTTGACGCCGGACTTGTAGCAAAAAAATATCCACAGGTAAAAATACTTGGTGACGGCGAACTTACCAAATCTGTGAAGGTTGCTGTTGATAAAGTGAGTGTTTCCGCAAGCGAAAAAATCAAGGCTGCTGGCGGTAGCATTGAGGAATAGTATATGAAAAGCGGGTTCCAGAGCGCAGCAAATATACCCGAGCTCAGGCGGCGAATTCTTTTTACGCTCATGATGCTCGCAGTTTACCGTGTTGGCGTTCAGATTCCCACCCCTGGCATCAATGGCGAAGCTTTAAGTAGTTTTTTTACACAGAAAGCCGGAACTATTTTTGACATGTTCAACATGTTCTCCGGTGGGGCTTTGGAGAATTTTTCTATCTTTGCATTGGGTATAATGCCCTATATCAGTGCATCTATTATATTTCAGTTGTTAACTGTGGTTGTCCCCCAGCTTGAGGCTTTGTCTAAAGAAGGGGAGGCGGGCCGCAGAAAAATTACTCAGTATACCCGCTATGCCACTGTTGCATTGAGTCTGGTTCAGGGCATGTTTATAAGCATTGGTCTTGAAAGCATGGCGGCTCCTTCGGGCAGTGAAATGATTGTTATAAGTCCGGGATGGCATTTTCGGATTATGACGATCATAACGCTTACGTCAGGCACTGCTTTTATCATGTGGCTTGGTGAGCAGATGAGTGAAAGAGGGATTGGCAATGGGATATCACTGATAATTTTTGCAGGAATTGTTGCGAGAATGCCTGCCGCCATTGTTAATACGGGTCAGATGATTGGTACCGATCAGATGCCTCTTATTCTGGTACCCCTCTTATTGGCGATGATGGCTGGAGTTATTGCAATTATAATTTTCTTTGAAACAGCACAACGCAGGATACCCATTCAGTATGCAAAGCGGATGGTGGGACGAAAGATGTATGGTGGTCAACAATCGCATCTGCCTCTCAAGATTAATATGGCAGGAGTAATACCACCCATTTTTGCTTCATCGATTATGATGTTTCCTGCAACCATCGGCCAGTTTATTCAAGTTGAGTGGGTGCAGCAAGCCTCTGCTTATATGCAATGGGGAAGCCTTACGCATACTATTTTTTATGTCGGGATGATCATCTTTTTCTGCTTTTTTTATACCGCAGTTACATTTAATCCTGTTGATGTTGCAGAAAATTTAAAGAAAAACGGTGGATTTATACCAGGTGTCAGACCAGGGAAAAAATCTGCGGAATTTATCGATAAAATAATGGTCCGAATCACAGTAATCGGCGCAATTTATGTGAGTGCTGTTTGTGTTTTGCCCACAATATTAATATCAAAAATTAATGTTCCGTTTTACTTTGGTGGCACTGCTTTGCTAATTGTTGTGGGAGTTGCTATTGATACATTGGCGCAGATTGAATCTCATACCGTGATGCGCAATTACGATGGCTTTTTAAAGACAGGCAGAATTAAAGGGCGCCGTTAAATTTCGGGTTAAGTTTTAAATGGGTAAGGCAATAATCCTGAAATCTCCTGCAGAGATTGAGATAATGCAGGAAGCAAATCAAATTGTTGCTGAAACTCTTGAGATGCTCCGAGAGCATATTTATCCAGGACAATCGACTTTACAACTTGATCATCTTGCAGAAAAGTTTTCCATCCAGCTGGGAGGAATTCCTGCATTCAAGGGATATCGCGGGTTTCCAGCAAGTTTATGCGTATCGATTAATGAACAGGTTGTTCACGGGATACCTTCAAAAAAAGTTTTGTTAAAAGAAGGTGACATAATCAGCATAGACTTCGGGATTAAATATCGAGGCTTTTATGGTGACGCTGCGGTTACCATCCCGGTAGGCACAATTAACCCTGAAAAGGCGAGACTTCTCAAAGTAACTGAGGAGTCATTATATATAGGGATTGAAAAAGCGCGTTCAGGAAACAGAGTAAACGATATTTCAAAGGCTGTACAACAGCACGTTGAGAAACATAATTTTTCCGTTGTGAGACAGTTTGTCGGACATGGTATAGGGTCGAATTTACATGAGGCCCCGGAAATTCCAAATTATAGCAGGAAAGAAAGAACGCCGAAATTATTGCCAGGAATGGTTCTTGCCATAGAGCCTATGGTTAATATTGGAACTCATGAAGTAACCGTATTGCGAGACGGGTGGACGGTGATAACTTCTGATAAATCGTCATCAGCGCATTTTGAACACTCCGTTGCAATTACTGAAGATGAGCCTATTATATTGAGTAAGAAATCTTAGCTTTACTTTTTTTATTTCAAGAAATATATAAAAAAGTGTTGAGCAAAGTATGCTAAATAGGTTAAAGTTTTTAGCTTTGCTGAAATGCACTCGTTCCGGGATTAATTTTCCGAATATAAATACTTAAGAGATGTTAAGGAAGATTTTATGCCGAAGGAAGAGGCTATACAGGTTGAGGGTACAATTATAGAGCCGCTTCCCAATGCGATGTTTCGCGTCGAACTTGATAATGGGCATAGGGTTCTAGCTCATATATCCGGAAAGATGCGGATGCATTTTATAAAGATTCTCCCGGGTGACCGTGTAACCGTTGAACTTTCTCCCTATGATCTGACAAGGGGGCGGGTAACATTCCGGGCAAGGAACCAGCGCGGAGATAAAAAATAAAGCCTTTTATAGGATATACGTTATGAAAGTCAGAGCTTCAGTCAAAAAAATGTGTAGTGATTGCCGTGTTTTTAAACGGAAAGGTGTAGTTCGTGTTTCTTGTAAAACTAAAAAACACAAGCAACGGCAAGGTTAGTAGTTAAATAAATATATTGATCAAGGGGAGGAAAGCCTTGGCACGCATAGCTGGTGTAGATTTACCAAAAAATAAACATATGGAAATTGCTCTTACCTATATTCATGGTATAGGGCGGACTTCTGCAAGAAAGATCCTTGATAAAGTCAAGCTTGCTTACGATAGCAGCAGCGACGCTATAACGGACGCAGATGTTGCCGGCATTAGAAAGATCCTCGACGATGAATACCCGGTTGAAGGTGATCGGCGTCGAGAAGTTGCCATGGATATCAAGAGACTCATGGATCTGGGTTGTTATCGGGGTCTCAGGCATCGCAAGGGATTACCTTGCAGAGGGCAACGGACCAAAACCAATGCGCGGACCCGAAAAGGACCGCGACGTGGGCCGGGAGCCAAGAAGAAATAATCTTTAGCGTTGCTTTGGGATATTCCCAATGAAAAGATTAGCATAATATTATATTTCAGGAGTTATGAATGGCCAGTCCGAAAGTCAAGCGTGTAAAGCGCAAAGAGAAAAAGAGCGTACCTGAAGGGATAGTCAGTATTAAATCCACATTCAATAATACGATAGTTACCATTGCAGATAAACAGGGAAATGTTATTGCGTGGTGCAGTTCCGGTTGCCTTGGGTTTAAAGGATCACGAAAAAGCACACCATTTGCGGCACAAAATGCTGTGGATAATGCGGCGAAAAAGGCAATTGAGCAAGGAATGAGACGTGTTGAAGTCAATGTGAAAGGGCCCGGACCCGGGCGTGATGCAGCGATCAGAGCTCTTCAGGTTGCCGGTTTTGATGTAAGTTCAATTTCAGACATTACTCCGATTCCGCATAACGGCTGCAAACCACCCAAGAGAAGGCGAGTTTGATAATTTATTACGGTTTACTAAAAGCCGGCAGGGATTTTTTATTACAGGATATGGAGGTTAACCTTGGCCAGATATAGAGGTGCTGTCTGTCGTCAGTGCAGACGGGAAAAGTTGAAACTGTTTCTCAAGGGAGACAGATGCTATTCTGATAAATGTGCATTTGAAAGGCGTGCCTTTCCACCAGGACAACATGGACAGGCACGTATGCGCAAAGTTTCAGACTATGCGATACAGTTGAGAGAGAAACAAAAGGTACGCAGAATTTACGGTATGCTTGAGGGCCAGTTCAGGAAGAATTTTCAGATTGCTGAAAGAGCCAAAGGCGTTACAGGTGAAAACCTTTTGGGCCAGCTTGAGAGAAGGCTTGACAATACGATTTTCCGTTTGGGTTTTGCCAGCTCCAGAAGTCAGGCAAGGCAGGTAGTTCGTCATAATCATATTATGGTTAACGGCAGAAAGGTAAATATTCCTTCGTTTATTGTTTCTGTTAATGATGAAGTCACCATAAAGGAAAAAAGTCGTAAGAATGAAGCTATCAATGACAGTCTTGAGGCAGTAGTTCGTCGCGGTGTGCCGAGCTGGCTTAATCTTGATAAAGATAATTATAAAGGAACCGTCAAGGCGTTACCTGATAGAGCTGAGATTACAATGCCGATTCAGGAACAGTTGATTGTTGAACTTTACTCAAAATAAAAGGCAAAAATGGATACCGAGCAAAACAAGTCCCTAGAGACAGATCCGTTTTACAGAAACTGGCATGAACTGATTGTTCCTGAGAAAGTTGAAGTTGATCGAGAGACACTTACAGGCAATTACGGTAAGTTTGTCTGCCAGCCACTTGAACGCGGCTTTGCCACAACAATCGGTAATAGTTTGCGCCGCATTTTACTCTCTTCTATCCAGGGAGCGGCAATAACTTCGGTGAAAATCGAAGGTGGAATGCATGAATTTTCCACAATTCCTGGAATGCTTGAGGATGTTACTGAAATTATTCTGAACCTCAAGGAAGTTCGTTTGAAGTTAAATTCAACCGAGTCGAAAATTGTCAGAATAGAGAAAAAACATGTCGGACCAGTAACAGCCGGGGACATTATTTCCGATGGCAGTGTTGAAGTGATGAATCCTGATAAGCAGATTTGCACGATCACCGGAGATGAAGGCAAATTTATAGCTGAACTCGAAGTGAAATGGGGTAAAGGCTATTCTCCTGCAGAAAAAAATAAGACCGATGATCAGGTAATCGGCGTATTACCCATTGACGCAATTTTTACCCCAATCAAGAAAGTTACGTCGATTGTCAGCCAGGCACGTGTTGGTCAGCAGACCGATTACGATAAGTTGACCCTTGAGATTGAAACAGATGGAAGTGTAAAACCTGAAGATGCCCTCGCTTATTCAGCAAAAATTCTTAAAGAGCAGATGGCGGTTTTTATTAATTTTGATGAAGAAAAAGTTGAACCTGCAATTGAACAGGCGGAAGAAAAAGATCATGCGCCGATAAATGATAATCTCCATCGCAGTGTTGAAGATCTGGAACTCTCTGTTCGTTCGGCAAATTGTCTTCGAAATGCAAATATCAGATTCATTGGTGAACTGGTTCAGAAAACAGAGGCTGAAATGCTTAAAACAAAAAATTTCGGGCGTAAGTCGTTGAATGAGATTAAACAACTCCTTTCGGAAATGGAACTTTCCTTAGGCATGAAGCTTGATGCCTGGGAGCCTCCGACTGCTACCGAGTCGACAGACGAAAACGAATTATAAGAGGTTTGAGATATGAGGCATAGAAAGGCCGGGAAAAGGCTTGGCAGGACTACATCACACCGACTTGCAATGGTCCGGAACATGGTAACATCTTTGCTTGACCATGAAAGGATTGTTACGACTACCACAAAAGCAAAAGAGGTTCGGAAGGTTGCTGACCAGATGATTACTCTTGCCAAGCGTGGCGATCTTCATGCAAGAAGGCAGGCTTTATCATTTATTCGCGATAAGAAAATTGTCGCTAAACTTTTTGATACATTGAAAAATGATTATAAGGATCGGAATGGTGGCTACACCCGCATTATCAAGACAGGAACCAGATTGGGTGATGCAGCTTCCATGTCAATTCTTGAATTAGTAAACTATCAGGAAGTTAAAGCTGCAGAAAGTAATTAATAAAGGTTTGTTCATATAAAATAAAAAAGGCCTGTGTGGGGATGTCACACAGGCCTTTTTTTATTGGTCTGATCCCGTGGTTTGAAGAATATTTCGTGCTTGCCTCAAAGCGGCATACTCTATTATGTTTAAGGACATGTTCTAATCACCGAATTGTTAAGCAGATTTCAACTTTAATCCACAGGATAAATTATGAAAGTAAGAAAAGCCGTTATTCCGGTTGCCGGGATGGGAACACGTTTCCTCCCTGCCAGCAAGGCAATACCCAAGGAAATGCTCACAATAGTTGATCGACCGACGATCCAGTATATAGTGGAAGAGGTCGTTGCTTCAGGCATTGACGAGGTGATTTTGATCACCAGTGAAGGTAAATCAGCCATTGAAAATCATTTTGATTATGATTTTCAACTTGATACGGTTCTGATGCAAAAAAAGAATATTGCATTATGCGAGGAAATTTCTCACATCTCAAATCTCATTGATATAGTTTCAGTTCGCCAGAAAAAACCCCTTGGACTTGGGCATGCAATCTGGTCGGCCCGAAAAGTGATTGGCAATGAGCCTTTTATGGTCGTTTTAGGCGATGATCTTGTTTTGAGTGATAAGCCTTGTTGCAGTCAAATGCTGTCATTGTTTGACGAGTTTCAGGAGTCGATTGTCGCTATCCAGCGCGTTCCTCAAAACCAGACACATCAGTACGGTATAGTCGAAGGGCAAATGGTTCGTGAACATGTTTACCAGGTCGAAAGAATGGTGGAAAAGCCCCCTCCCGGTACAACTAAATCTGATCTTGCAATAATTGGCCGCTATATCCTGCAACCGGATATTTTCGATCTTCTTGAAAAAACAACCCCCGGGCATGGAGGCGAGATCCAACTTACCGACGCTCTGCTTGCTCTTGCATATAAAAGAACCATGTACGCTTATGAATTTGAGGGAACACGTTTTGATGCAGGCGATAAGCTTGGTTCACTCAAAGCCATACTTGCTTATGCGTTGCGTCATCCTGTCGTCGGTAAAGATTTTAGAGCCCATGTTAAGGAAGTCGCAAAGGATTTCTGATCTGCAGGCGATGTTACTGGCCATAAATGTGATTATGGAGAAGCCGGTCCAATGAAGCTTGTGGAAGTGGCCGTTGCCGCCCCGATCCATTCGACACTTACCTATTCTGTTCCAGAAAAGTTATCCAGTAAACTGTGTCCCGGAGTACGTCTTCTCGTCCCTTTGAGCGGCCGCATTGTTACGGGGTATGCCCTCGGTCCCGTAGTTCAAACATCAGAAAAATATCAAATCAAACCTGTTATTGACGTTCTTGATGCACTGCCACTTTTCCCGGAAAGCATGATTCCTTTTTACCGGTGGGTGGCATCCTATTATCTGCATCCTATTGGGGAAGTTATTAAAAGCGGATTGCCGGCGGGTCTGTCACCTCAAAGTAAGAGAAATATTTTACTCACATCCAAAGGCGAGGAGCATTTTCAAGATGTTCAAGCCAGCAGCGAAATTGCCGAGGCCTCATGGCTTAACAGCTTAATCGCCAAAAAGAAACTCGCAGCAGCAGAAGTGCGAAAACTTTGGCGCAGCAAAGCCCGTAATACGCTTGAACAAATGGCGGCAGAAGGGTTGATAAGCATAAATGATGATTTGTCGGGGGATGCGACCAAAATAAAAAAGGAGGTCTGTGTCTGCCTGGCTGAAAATCATTTGGCGATCATTAACAGCTCCAATCTGTTGGTATCTGAGAATAAAACCTTGGGGCTTATTAATGAACTAGGTCGAGAAACCAGTCTTGACTGGATACCCCGCAAAGATATTAGCAGGAAGTACAGCGGAGCCCGGAGTGCTATTAAAAAACTCGCCGATCGGGGGATACTAATAATTAAAGATCGACAGATTTATCGTGATCCCTTCGGAGATCCACCTCATTTTTATCCAGCCCCTGAATATCTGAGCAATGAACAGGAAATTGCTCTTGAAGCAATAAGTAATACCTTGTCAAAGAGGAAGTTCCAGCCTTTTTTGCTACATGGAGTTACTGGCAGCGGTAAAACAGAAGTATATCTTAAAGCGGCGGAAAGAGTGCTCAAGCAGGGTCGCAGCGTCCTGGTGCTTGTACCTGAGATTGCTCTGGCCAGCCAATTGGAAGCGCATTTCTTTTCCCGGTTCGGTGATAATATTGCGGTGCTCCACAGCGGGTTATCTCAAGGTGAGAGATTTGATCAGTGGATGCGTCTTGTCAAGGGGGATGCAAAGATTGTCATTGGCGCGCGGTCGGCAATTTTTGCACCGCTGGGTGATGTCGGGCTCATTGTGGTTGATGAAGAGCATGATGGATCATATAAGCAGGAAGACGGTCTTCGTTACCAGGCCAGGGATCTGGCGGTATTAAGAGGCAGTATGCAGCAGGCGGTTGTAATTCTTGGCAGCGCAACTCCCGCAGTAACCAGTTTTTATAATGCCCGGAAGGGAAAATACAAACTTCTTGAACTTCAGAAACGGATTGCTGACAGGCAGTTACCCAAGGTGCAAAGTATCGATTTGAAGGGGATAAAAACAGTATCAGGGCGGCCGCCGCTGTTTTCAAATGAATTAATTACCTCCCTGAAAAAAACCTATGAATCCGGTGACCAGAGTCTTATTTTTTTAAACAGAAGGGGATTTTCCAACCTCATGCTTTGCCGGGATTGCGGCAGGACTCTGCAATGCGATCAATGCAATATAACCATGACCCTGCATAAAGGGAGAAAAGAACTTATCTGCCACTATTGCGGCTCAACCAGTCGGAGTGATATTATTTGCCCCAGTTGTCATTCGACGCAACTTGTCGGGGTGGGGTTCGGTACTGAGCGGATTGAATCGGAATTGAAAGATATTTTGCCGGGCGCAACAATAGCGCGACTTGACAGGGATACGGCGGTAAAACGCAAAGATTATCTGGATATTCTGAAAGCGGTTCGTGACCGAACAATCGACGTTTTGATCGGAACTCAGATGATTACCAAGGGGCATCATTTTCCCCATGTAACCCTTGTCGGGGTTGTCTGGGGTGATTCTGGACTGGGCCTGCCGGATTTTAAGGCAGGGGAACGAACATTCCAACTCCTATCGCAGGTGACCGGTCGGGCAGGCCGCGGCGACAAACCTGGAAGGGTAATCATCCAGACCCATCAACCCCATCACTACAGCATTGTTTCGGCGCAATCCCATGATTATAATTCAATGTATGAAAAGGAAATAGATCAGCGGCAGAAGCTTGGATTCCCGCCATTTTCAAGACTTGTGAATTTTCGTATTTCAGGGGAACACGAGGAAGAGGTCAAAAAAACTGTGTTAGCCCTTTCCCAGACCGTCAAAAAAATGATTGTCAAACTGAAAAATATGGTCCTGCTGGGTCCGGCACCGGCTCCGTTGTCAAGACTCAGGGGGCAATACAGATGGCAATTCCTTCTCAAGGGGGTGGAAATTGATAAAATTCAGGCGGTTTGCCGTGGGGTTTATGATCAACTTCCACCGGCGATCCGCTCGGGAAAGCTTAAATTGGCGGTGGACGTTGATCCGGAGAGTATGTTATAACTTGTTGATTCAATAGACGATCTAGCCAAATCTGTTGAGGGGGCGGATATTTCATATACTCGTTTTAGTGCATCACCCGACTCCTTGTATATTCAGCCATCTCTTGTTTTACATTTCAGGCTATGGATTTTGAGGGTCTAGATTTTAAATTTCAAGCAACTATTCTCATTTAGTTTGCAAGAGCAAATTATCAAAGTTAAACCAGACACCTGAAATAACGTAATTGGTCTACAGGGCACAAGGGTTTGTAATGGCCGTAAGAAAAATAATCACATATCCTGATCCGGTATTAAGAAACGAAACAAAACCGGTTACTGAGTTTGGCGAGGATCTGAAGCAACTTGTGGAGGACATGGCTGAAACCATGTATCACGCACCAGGGGTCGGCCTTGCCGCAAATCAGATTGGCGTCTGTGAAAAGGTCGTAGTAATCGATATCGCTCCCCATGAAGAAAAAAATCAATTTATTGTGCTGGTTAATCCAACGATTATTGCTCAGGAAGGTGAGGAAATCGACGAAGAAGGATGCTTAAGTGTCATAGATTATGCGGCCAAGGTGAAACGGTTTACCAGAATAACCGTTAAGGCGCAGGATATTGAAGGCGATCTTCTGGAGTTTGATGCCCAGGATTTTTTCGCGCGGGTTATTCAGCACGAGTTGGACCATCTGGATGGCAAACTGTTTATCGACAGGATAAGTTCAATCAAGCGGGCATTGTACAAGAAGAAATTAAAGAAAATTATTCAAAAACGAGAAGAGGATTCCGATGATTGACATGGGTGAGACCATCAACCGCATAATTTTCATGGGCACACCTGATCTTGCTGTCGCATCGCTTCAATCCCTCATTACAAATAAAGAAAACATCGTTGCAGTAATTACTCAACCGGACAGGCCCAAAGGGCGAGGCCGACATCTTGCTCCTCCACCAGTGAAGGTTCTTGCCGAGGACGCAGGGATTCCTGTGCTCCAGCCGGAAAAAATAAAGACTGAAGCCTTTCTGAATGAGATAAGAGCCCTGGCCCCGGATATGATCATTGTTGCGGCATATGGCCGCATCCTTCCTGAAGCATTATTGTCTCTCCCTCCCCTTGGCACCATCAATGTCCACGGCTCACTCCTGCCGAAATATCGCGGTGCGGCACCGATTCAGTGGGCCGTGTTGAACGGCGAAAAAGAAACCGGCGTGACCATCATGCAGATGGATGCCGGTATGGATACCGGCGATATTCTGCTTCCGGCAAGGATACCTATTGAAGCTGAGGATACTTCTGGCACCTTGTTTGAAAAGCTGGCCTTGCTTGGAGGGAAGACGCTGGTCAGAGCCCTTGAGGGAATGAGGAAGGGCGAGATCCGGCCAATGAAACAGGATGATTCCCAGTCGACCCTGGCCCCGCCTTTAACCAAGGAACAGGCCCGGATTGACTGGCAGCAATCCGCCTGGAAGATAAGTTGTCAGATACGCGGTCTCGACCCATGGCCCAAAGCATATACCGAATTATCCGGTGGGCGGGTCCGGCTTTTTTCGCCAACGGTGCAGAGTCAACAAGTGCATGAAAAGCCAGGCACTATCTGTGTGGCTGACAAGGAGGGGCTTCTGGTTGCAACCGGAGACGGATATCTCCTGGCCAGAGAAGTTCAGCGCGACGGATCAAATCGCATGCCGGTTGAAGCGTTCCTGCAGGGTCAGAAAATAGATGTCGGCGCCTGTTTTGGGAATTGATCCGGTTATTAAAGATAAGGCGCTAAACTGTTTTCAGTTTGAGCCTTCCAACAGCGCGTAAAAAAGCAGGATAAGACCATGAAGACCGCCTATATAGATTGTTTTTCCGGGGTAAGCGGCGATATGTTTTTAGGCGCCTTGCTTGATCTCGGCCTTTCAGAAGCCGCGCTGCAGGCGGACTTGGCATCTCTTGGCATCAACGGTTTCACCCTTGAGAAATTCGTGGAAAGGGATACGGTCATTCGTGCGACACGGTTACATGTCAGGGTTCAAAAGGATCAATCGCATCGATCCTTAAGTGATATTCAGCAAATTATTACATCAAGCAGTCTTGATGATGCCATCAAGAATAAATCACTTCAGGTTTTTCAGATACTTGCCGAAGCCGAGGCCAAGGTGCATGGCTGTGCTGTCCAGGAAGTGCATTTCCATGAAGTGGGGGCAATAGACGCCATAGTCGATATTGTCGGCAGTGTCGCCGGGCTCAATCGTCTCGGCGTTGACCAGCTTATCTGTTCGCCCCTGCCGATGCCGAGAGGTTGGGTCGACTGCGCCCATGGAAGGCTTCCGGTGCCGGCGCCGGCAGTATTTGAAATTCTGCGGGATGTTGCCGTCTATGGTGTTGACCTTGATCAGGAACTTGTGACTCCTACGGGAGCTGCCCTGGTAAAGGGTTTGTGTAGCTCTTTTGAAAAGATGCCACCCATGATCATTGATCAGGTAGGATACGGGGCAGGCAGCAGGAAATTGCCGAATCAACCGAATCTGCTGCGCATTATTCTCGGGCGTTCGGTTGAGGTCACAGAAGCCCAGGTTGTGGAAGTTATCGAGACCCATCTTGATGACTGGTCGCCGGAAGGCTTCCCCTATCTCAGCGGCAAGCTTTTTGAGGCCGGTGCTCTGGATGTGGCGTTGGTGCCGATCCAGATGAAAAAAGGCCGTCCCGGTTTCCTCCTGCGGGTTATTGGAGATCTGGCAAAATCTTTTGACCTCCGGGCGATTATTTTTTCTGAAACCACTGCCATCGGCCTCAGGTACAGAAGAGAAAATCGTGTAACCCTGCCAAGAGAATCAGGGAGAGTTGATACGATCTACGGGCCGGTGCAGGTGAAAAAGGTCGAAACCCCCGTGGGCATCAAGATGTATCCTGAATATGAGGACTGCAGGCGTGTAGCTTCAGAGCGGAATATTCCGCTCAATGAAGTGTATAGAGCGGTTGGCAGCAGTCCTGCAGGCAGTTTCAGGAAAGAATGATTATGGATAGAATTTTCATGGCTATTGCAACCGGATTCGGCCTGGGGTATCTGCCAAAAGCTCCCGGGACCTGGGGGACTTTGCTTGCTCTCCCCATTCATGCGGTTATTGTCCGATTACCCCTTGAACAGTACTGGATCGCTCTGGGGGCAATCTTTGTTGTGGCGGTGATAACTGCGGGTTCCGCTGAAAAAATTATCGACCACAAGGATCCTGCTGTGGTGGTTATTGATGAAATAATCGGTATGCTGGTCGCCCTTTACCTGGTTCCGGCAAAGCCTCTGTATATGATTCTAGGTTTCGGGTTGTTCAGACTCTTTGACATTACCAAGCCCTTTCCCATCAACTGGGTGGACCGCCGCATCAACGGCGGCCTTGGAATCGTCATGGACGATGTGATTGCCGGAATCTTTGCCTGTGTCGTCCTTCAAGGTATAATCCGGTTATTGATCTTGTAACAATAAGTCCTGCCAGTCGATCTTCTCAAAGGTATTTCTTAAGAGATGGTCGTCGTCTGATTCGTTGATGATGAGGTTTGAAAATGTTTGCCGGGCCGCCGGAATGACGATATCAGACGGCGTTACCTTGTCTTTTTTACCGATAAAGAGCCAGGCCGGAATTGCGGTTTTTCTGCCTTTATACTCGCTAAACTCCGGGAAATTCAAGGCCGGTGCCAACAGGATAACCCTGCTGACGGCGGCCTCGTTTTCCAGGGCAAAGATGGTTGCCATCAATCCTCCGAAGCTTGAGCCGATCAACGTTACATTCTGTCTGTACGCAAGGATGCTTTCGAGTTTTTTCATCCTCTGGGAAAGATCCCCTTCAAAATCAGCAATGACCATCTCCGGAAAATGCCTTCCAAACCATGCGGCCTTGGTTCCTTTGCTGCTGCTGTCAAGTCCGTGAATAAAGACCACCCGGTTCATTTTTATATTCATGAGGTTCATAAAAAATTCCGATAGATACTATACTCGTCCTGCACTTTGTTTCATAAACTAGAGCATGAATGCTTCATAGAGAAGTTTCAGGGAAAGCATAATTCCCCAGCGATAATTGTCCATCAATCCACGGAGACAAAACTATGACCACCTCCATTGAAAACAAGCCGGTATCCGCCTCGATTCAACAAATGTACCAGCCGATACGCGAAAGAGGGTTCGAATCATTGGAGCAAGTGTCTTCGCGAACTGATTCAGCCCAGATATCCATTGTTACGGATGAAGGCGATATTGTAACACTTTCCCGGGCAATTTCCACGGCCCAGTCTTTTTCTTCGGAAAACTCCTATTCCCCGCAGACCCAGAGTCAGCAATATACCCTTGCCATCCTGGAGACCGACAGCTTTGATTATTCTGTCCAAGGAGACCTCAATGAAGAGGAGTTGGCCGATATCAAGGCGCTGATGAAGGATCTGAGTAAAATAGCCGATGATTTTTTCCGTGGCGATCTGGAGCATGCCATGAAAAGGGCGATGAATCTAGGTGAAATGGGCTCAACTCTTGACAAACTATCAGCAACTTTCAGCCGCACAGCCGCAGTTACGACAAACTATATCCGGGAGTCACACCCCATCCCGCAGATGAAGCCTTTTCCCTATGGAGAGGATCAGGAATTATCAGCAAAAAGTGATTATGCCGACATGCTGCGGGCGCAATGGCAACAGATTAAAGAGATGCTTGAAGGCGAAGAAAGTGAAATCAGGCCCGATGACCGGATTCAGAAACAGCAAAAAAACAAAATGGATGCTGCGGATCAAATGATGCAAAGAGCAGAAGAAACTATTTCCAGGCATCCGCGTCTCAGTCCGTTCATGATGCCATTGGCGAACCGCGCAATTGACACGGCGGTTCCGGTTCATCCGGATAGAGGGCACTCTCTGGATACCCAAATGGCACATCTGTTAAAAGGGGAGATGTTCAAGCATTTTGATGATTGGCTGAATTCTGTTGCAGCCTGAGCATATTGTAATCAGGAGATTTATTCCGTTTTTTTGTGCACCGCAAAGAAATTCCAGGACTGGCAGGTGGGCATGACTTCCATTGAGTTGATGTTGACGTGGGGCGGCAGCGTCGCAACCCAGTAAACAATTCCGGCAATATCTATTGCAGTGAGCGGTTCGGTGCCTTCATAAAATTTCCCTGCCTTTTCTGTATCCCCCTTGAATCTGACAACGGAGAATTCTGTCTCGGCAAAGCCGGGCTCAATGCTTGTGGTGCGAACGGCGGTTCCCAGGAGATCGGCCTTGAGGTTATTGGTGAATTGTTTGACAAAGGCTTTGGTGGCGCCGTAGACGTTGCCGCCGGGATAGGGCCAGCTGCCGGCAACCGAGCCGATATTGATGATATGGCCGCAATTCCTTGCAACCATGCCGGGCAGAATAAAACGGCTGCAGTACACCAGGCCCTTGATATTGGTATCGATCATTGTCTCCCAATCATCCAGATCGACTCTATGTGCGGGTTCAAGGCCAAGGGCCAGACCGGCATTATTGATCAACAGGTCGATGTCTTTGAATTTCTCAGGGATGCCGGATAAATTTTCATCAACGGCATCGCGGTGGCGGACATCGAAACAAAGGGCGAGCACCTCCGTCAGATTGGATAATTCTTTTGCTAATGAATCCAGCCGGTTTTTCCTGCGTCCGGTAATAATGATTCTCCAGCCTTTTTCGGCAAAAAGCCTGGCGCATGCTTCGCCAAAACCGGCGGTAGCTCCAGTGATCAGAACAGTTTGTGGCATGGATGGTTCTCCTTGGAATTGATGCTGCGGCTGAGTTAATAAATGTACACTACTCTTGATTCGGATGGAAGATAGCAAGGCGGAATAGGGAAGGAGGGTGAAAAAAAGCGCCCTGAGATAATATCCCAAGGCGCCGGAAATACAGCGTATTATAAAAAAATCTCCTGCCTAAGTTAAAAGGCGTGTTGTTCTTTTTGTCTCATCGCGTTCGGCGAAACTGGCATCGCCGCTTCCCATGAATTTGTCCGAGGCTTCGACAAGCTCCTGAACATGAAGCATGTTTTCCTGGGTAACCCTGTTTATGTTTAAGACCGCCGAGTTTACCTGCTCAATGCCGTTTGCCTGTTCTTTGGATGCCTGAGCAATTTCCCCCATCAGGTTTTTTACCCGGTCGATATTGTCTGCAACTCGAGTGAAGGCTTCATTTGTTGACATTGCAACATTGTCACCTTCTTTGATTTTTTTAGCTGTTTCTTCAATAAGTCCGGCAGTATCCTTGGCCGCCCCTGCAGCTCGCAAGGCAAGGTTTCTGACCTCGTCGGCTACAACGGCAAAACCGGCTCCTGCTTCACCGGCTCTTGCAGCTTCAACTGCGGCATTGAGAGCCAGAAGATTTGTCTGAAAGGCAATTTCATCGATGGTTTTAACTATTTTTTGGGTTTCAATGCTTGATTTGGAAATCTCTTTCATGGATGATGTGAGTTTGGCCATGTCATGATTTGCTTCCTGAACAACCTGATGTGTTTCGCTTATCAGGCGATCACTTTCCCCTGCTCCTTCGGCATTCCGTCTGGTCATAGCTGACAATTCTTCAAGGGATGAAGATATCTCTTCCAATGATGAGGCCTGATCTGAAGCGCCGTCTGACAGAGAGCCGGCGGTTGAGAAAACACCTTCCATTGCTGTTTTAAGGCTCGTTCCCATTTCACGCATGGATGTGGCAAGTTGACCGATTTCATCCTTGTTGTGGATATCTATGCTGGCGTTCAAATTTCCTGATCCCAGTTCTTTGGCAAACGCCGAACAGTCATCCAGAGGATTGGTAATTCTTTTCGCCATGTACCACAGACCGAAGAAGGCGAGCACCGATATTGTCAGTACAATTGCGAAGATATTTATCAGAAGCAGTTTTATTCTGCTGTTAACTTCTGCGGTTTTTTCGGAAACAACGGCCTCAATAGTATCAATATAGGCGCCGGTTCCAATAATCCAGCTGAGAGGTTTATAGAGTTTGACATACGAAAGTTTCGGCTGCTCAGCGGTAAGGCCGTCCTTGGTGGGTTTGGGCCAGAGATAGTCAACAAAACCTTCACCATTGGCAAGGCAGACATCAACCATGGCTTTAAACAGATTTTCTTTTTTGCCGAGGGCGCAATTGTATTGGGGATTGTCAAGTACTTTGCCGTTAAGCGCCGGGGCGGTTGGGTGCATAACCATTTTAGGATACGGCGCACCGGTATCATTGATCCAGAAATACCCGGTGCTGTTGTCGTAACGCATTTTGCTGAGATCAGACTTTGTTTTTTCAATAGCATCCGGGATCGCATCATCGACATAAATTCCGGTCCCAATGATCCATCCCCACGCAGGGACCTGTCTAACATACGAAAGTTTGGGCTGCTCTTGGGTTAATCCCTCTTTGGTGGGTTTAGGCCAGAGATAGTCAACAAAGCCTTCACCATTGGCAAGGCAGACATCAACCATTGCCTTAAACAGATTTTCTTTTTTTCCTAAGGCGCAGTTATATTTCGAATCATCCAGCAATTTGCCGTTGAGCGCCGGTACAGTCGGGTGCATGACCATTTTGGGATAGGGAGTGCCAATGTCGTTGATCCATACATATCCGGTGCCGTTGTCAAAGCGTATTGTCTGAATGGCATCTATGGCTTGTTGTTTGGCATCTTCCTCAGAAATAGTTCCTTTTTTTGCGGCTTCCATAGCTTTAAGCGTTATGGATTCTGCAACATCGACAATATTTTTCAGGCGATTGCCGTAACGCTTTTTCAGATATTCATTATCCTGGGCATCTTTATAATTTGAATCAATGGTCTCGTAGGCGATATCAACATAGTTTTTAAGACTGGTTTGGACTTTATTTATTTCCTCGGTGCGGAATACCAGGATGTCGGCAGCGGCATTTTTCTTGATACTGACAACCATGAAGACTGTAATCAGTGCCGCAGAGGACAACAATACAGCAAAGGAACTGAGTAAAAATTTCCAGCGGATTTTGAGATTTTTAAACATTGTTTGTTTCCTTTAGTAAAGACTGTTTACTAATTTTGTGTTGGATGAAGGATAAGATTGCCTGACCGAAGAATGGCGAAAAAGGTATGGTCAACGAATTGGTAATAATTTGGATAAATCCTGACATGTAACTTGTCATTTTTTTAATTCTTACCGGGTATATTTTCGCAAAAAAAAAGGCTCAGGTCAATGAATAATGAAGGCTGCAGAGTTTTAGATAGAATTTTCCTATGGATTAGCTTCAATTGATAGATATGGTTGTGGTGTTGACTCGAAAGAGATGCAGGAGAATGGATTTTATGAAAATGTTTCGCTGGTTTGAATAGAACAACCCGGAGACATTATAGATAATTATTTCTGCAAATAAGTAGGCTATTAGTTTATTATCAGTTTTTTTCAAAACTGCGGGCATCTCAGCAACTCTTTTTGTTGTGTTTTCCAGACGGGGGCTTGCGGGCACAGTGAAGCCATCAGGCGCGATGAGTGTACGACAGGAAGTCAGGCAAAACCAAAGTACCAAAATTACGGGCACAAAACTTTGAGCTTGAAAGAAATCATCAAATAACAAAACTTGCTATGGTTCACCCGGAAAATAATGGGGAGGCATAAAAACACTAATAGGTGATTAAATGTGTATAGACGTCAGAAAACAATGTCAGTGCGGTAGGGCAAAGGTTCAGTTTTTTCTGAAAGATAATGTGATGCTTCCTGAAGTTCTTTCCCGGCTTTTCTGCCCGAAGTGTCCGGGGGATGAGCCTTTTGATGAAGAAGCGATGCTTGCGGATAACGGTTGGGTTATTGAATATGATATCCCTTTAGCCAAGATGCTCGCAGCAACCAAGATGATTGACGATCCAGAGAATATCAATCCCGGGTATTTATTTGATAAAGGCCTTGCCTGCTGGCAGGAGTTGTATCCGGGGGAACAGGAAGACATTAAAGAGGAACGGGCAGGGATGGTCGCCCTCAGCAAGGAGGACCAGAAAAAATATCTCGAGACGATTCAAAGGTGGAATATCCACCGGGTGCAGAAATTAAAACAAGCAGGCTGGCGTAAAGTTCAGACCATATAATTAATACATTTCGTATTTGGCCAGCACCCCGTCAAGCTTACCGGCAGCCATGGGTTTTTTAAAAGAAGTTTTGAGGCCGATTTTTTTCAGAAGGGCTCGATCTCCGAAGTAGAGAAAGGCGGTTGACCCTTTGCACTTGTGTTTGAGAAAATCCCCAAAGTCACCGATGAGTTGTCCTGCCTCTTCTTTCTGGCCCAGTCGTATACCGTAGGGCGGGTTTGTGATGATCACCCGGTTTTCGACCTTGTCGATATCCTGAAATCGGCATTTTGTCAGTTCAATGTCCGAGCCGCCAGGCAGGAGATTGAGATTCGCCCGTGCCGAATCAATTGCTATTTTAGAAATATCGCTTCCCTGGATTAAGCCTTGGGGGAGTGGCTGAATATTTTCGTCAGCTTCTTTTGTTACCGCATCCCAAATTTTTTCATCAAAATCCGGCATGTTTTCAAACCCGAAGCGTTCGCGAAAATAGCCCGCCGGAATTCGGCAAAATTTCATTAATGCTTCGGCAAGCAGAGTGCCGGAACCGCACATCGGGTCAAGAAGAGGTTGTTGCCCATTCCATTTGGATTCAGCAACAATTGCTGCGGCCAGGGTCTCCTGCATCGGGGCTTCGACGCTTTCCTGCCGATAACCGCGGCGATGCAGTGAACCTCCTGAGGTATCAAGGGAAATTGTTGCCTTATTGTTTCCTATGTGAAGGTGAATGGACACATCCGGGTTAATTTTTTCCACATTCGGCCTTGAGCCATGAAGTTCCCTGAACTGATCGACGATGGCGTCCTTCAGGCACAGGGATGCATATTGGGAGTGGGTGATTGCGCTCGATTCACAGTGAGCGGAGATCGCAAAGGTTTGTTCAAGCTTGAGAATTGCCGGCCAATCAATTTTGATTGCTGTTTGATAGAGATACTTGGTGCTGTGGCAGTCAAATGTAAGGAGCGGCGCCAGAATCCGCGAACAGAGACGAGACTGGTAATTCACCCGGTACAGTGTGTTCCGGTCCCCTTCAAAAACAATTCCCCGGAAAACAGGGGTCACATTCAGGGCGCCAAGGGATGCGAGTTCTTCAGCGCCCAACTCCTCAAGCCCATTAGCAATCTGGGCAAAAAAACGGTCGGTTTTTTCATAGTTGAACATGCGAATTACAGTACACCAACTGGGGCGTTTGAAAAAGAGCAGATATTCTGCAATGAAAATTTCTTTACTAATGCAAATTTTGTTGTCAGGTTATCTTGATAATTATAAGTTGTATTGTTAGTGTTTTTATGATTAAAAATAAGGAGATACATTTTTATTGCAGGGAGGCGCCGGCCAAATTGGGGATCGAACGAGGTTTTTGTGCAATTTTTCGGGGAGGTTGCCAATGAGTTGTCCTCAAAATGAAGAGGCAGTAAAGCTGAATTGCTGGGAGTTCAAGAATTGCGGACGAATCGAAGGGGGAGCCAGGGAAGCTGAATGCGGTATTTGCCCGGCTTATGGTGAGATTCGGCTGGATGGGTTAAATGCCGGGAAAAATGGCGGCCGGGTTTGTTGGTTTGTTGAAGGAACTCTCTGTGATAACTGTGTACGAAAAGAGGCTGACGGAACGTATCTTGACAAGTATAAAAGATGCCTGAAATGCAATTTCTATAAATATGTTGAAGAACAGCAAGGCGAAAATCTTGCAATTTTGCAGGAAGTGTTTGATCGATTGCGCTGATTTGAAATGTTACAGCAGGATGCCGGATATTTCTTTCTGCATCCCTTCAATTACCGATATGGGATCGGCGGCCTTGGTGATCGGCCGCCCGACTACCACATGATCTGCGCCGTTTTGAATGGCTTTCTGAGCAGTCATTATCCTTTTCTGGTCATCCATGTTTTCCGATATATTCGCCCCAGGCCTGATTCCTGGGGTTACCAGCAGCAGTTTGTCGCCTAAGCCGCTTCTTAGCTTTTGAGCCTCGAGCCCTGAAGATACAACGCCGTCGCAGCCAAGTTCAAGGGCTCTTTTTGCACGGAAATAGACGAGATCCTCTATACTCTGAGTCATGCCCATGGCCCGCAGATCTTCTTCGCCGAAACTTGTGAGAACGGTGACCGCAAGAAGTTTCAGGTCGCCTTTCGCTTCAATTGCCGCCCGGATTATCGGGTCATTGCCATGAATGGTGGCAAAGGTGACACCGCGGTTGTTGAGTTGATTGACCGCGAGCTTTACGGTTTCGGGAATATCAAAGAATTTAAGGTCAACCATGACCTTATGTCCCCGGTCAACCAGCCAATCAATGATATCAAAATAACTGGCCATGAAGAGCTGGAGCCCGACCTTGTAAAAACCAATATGGGATTCGGTTCTTGTAACCCATTGCCTTGCCGTGTCGGCATCGTCAACATCAAGGGCGAGAATTATTCTATCATTTAAGGGAATATTTTTATTGTTCATTTGTTATTCCTTAATTTGTAAATGTATGTCAGCAAAGACCGAAGGGTTTACCAGGTGTCGAAAAATACTCTTCCGCCGACCCTGAATGCCCCGGTATCCAAATCATAAAAAAGGCCTTGCCCTTTCACCTTGATATTTTTCCCTTCTAATTCAACCAGCTCAGCGGACTTGATTGTTCTGTCTTTGACCATATATCGCAAGGCGTCGGTCCGGACCTCATAGCCGTCTCGCCCGGCGACCTGGACATTATCGAGCATGGTGAGAATCTGTTTACTGGTGTCATAAAAGGCTACGCCGCCGTCAATTTCTAGGGGATCTCCGGCGGTGTTGTAGAGTGTTGCCCGGACTTCTTCCATGGCAAGTTGCGTTTCATCGGCCAAAGTGGAGATTTTTCTGGTGATAAGGCGTAATTCCTCTTTGCCGCCTGTGGTTTGAATGTAATTGACCCCTTCCAAGGTAAATGTCCTGGGTGGGGGAGGCAACATATTCGTTTTACTGGTGAAATCCCCCCGGGGTTTCAGGAAAGACCCCGCCAGCGGCCACCAGATCGGCGAGGCTGCGACAAGGATTAAAGGCAGGATCCAGAGAAGGTTTCGCGGCCCGCTCATGGGTGGGTGTATTTTTCAAGGAGGGTTTGAGTCATATCCTTTGCTTCGATGATCAGATCGCAGACCTCGCGCACCGCACCTTTGCCCCCTGGGCTTGAGGTTATGAAATGAGCAACATTTCTGACTTCTGCTGCGCCGTCGGCAACAGTTATTGCAAATCCAACCCGGGTGAGAATCGGCAGATCCAGCCAGTCATCTCCCATATAGGCTATTTCTTCAGGTTTGACCTTGAGTTCGGAAATTATTGTATCATACGCCTCGATTTTATTTCTGGATCCCTGAAAGACGTATTTAAGGGAAAGATCTCTGGCGCGTCGGGTCACAGCCTCAGAAGTCCGGGCGGTAATGATCCCTACTTCCACTCCGGCCTCCTGGAGGAGTCTGAGGCCAAGGCCGTCTCTGGTGTGAAAGGATTTTATCTCATCGCCTCCATGGGTATAGGTGATGGTGCCGTCGGTCAAAACTCCGTCAACGTCAAGGAGCAGCAGTTTGATCTGTTTGGCCCTTGGCAGGCAGGAGCGCCACAGGTAGCTCCGCTCGTCAGAATGTTTTCGTGAGAACGCTTTTTCCCGCAGTCCTTGGGTGATATCACAATCCGAAGGATAGGAGGTTCCTGATGGGGAGCAGGTGTCGTCCGGCATTATTTGTCCTGGAAGTTAAGATTTGGAAACAATGGAGTGGATTTCAATTAAATGTTTGAGCAATTGTTCCATCTGGTCCAGTGGCATGGAATTAGGCCCGTCGCAGAGTGCTTTTTCGGGATTCGGGTGAACTTCCATGAACATGCCGTCAATGCCTGCTGCAACAGCGGCGCGGGCAAGGGGTGGAATAAATTCCCGTTGGCCGCCTGAAGAACCACCAGCACCTCCCGGTAATTGGACACTGTGGGTTGCATCGTAAATTACCGGGCATCCCAGTGAGCGCATCACCGGAAATGAACGCATATCAACAACAAGATTGTTATATCCAAGGGTATACCCTCTTTCGGTGAGCAGGAGATTATTGTTGCCGGTTGATTTGATTTTACTCACGGCGTATTTCATGTCCCAGGGCGAGAGAAACTGGCCCTTTTTAAGGTTGACCGCTTTGCCGGTTTCAGCTGCGGCCAGCAGCAGGTCGGTCTGTCTGCACAAAAAGGCAGGTATCTGCAGAATGTCTAAAACTTCAGCGGCCTGGCGGGCCTGGGAGGGGCTGTGGATGTCAGAGACCACCGGGATTTTGTATTTTTCCTTTATATCGCCTAAAATCTTAAGTCCTTTTTCTATCCCAGGGCCACGGAAAGAATCAAGGGATGTCCTGTTCGCCTTATCAAATGATGCTTTGAAGGCATAAGAAATCCCGAGTTGCCGGGTGATGGGCAGCAGTGTTTCGATTACCTGATGGGCAATGTCCTCCGACTCGAGAACACAGGGGCCGGCAATCAACAAAAAAGGCCGGCCTGGGCCGACCTCAAAATGATTCTGTATCGAGACGGTATTCATGTTAATTGATTATTCTCCATAAGTTTAACTCAAACAGAAACTGCCAGAGATTATCCCCCGCAAGGGGCGGGAAAAGTGCTATTTTGGGGTGCATTCCCCGTAGCGATTCTGCCGCGGCGAGCTTAAATCATGCCCCGGAAAAGGTGAGCGACGCTCTAATGAATTCCCTGAAGAGCGGATGGGGTTTCATTGGGCCTGATTTGAATTCAGGATGAAACTGGCAGCCCAGAAACCATGGGTGGTCGGCCAACTCGACAATTTCGACAAGATTGTTGTCAGGGGACGCACCACTGATAATCAGCCCTTTTTCGGTCAATTCATCACGAAACTGGGGATTGAACTCAAAACGATGGCGATGGCGTTCTTCGATACTTTCTACCTGATAAGCCTTTCGTGCAAAAGTAGATTCAAACAGATTACAGGGGTAGCTTCCCAGGCGAAGGGTGCCGCCCATATTCGAGGTCTCATCCCTGATTTGAACCTTTCCGGTCCGGTAATCATACCATTCCTTCATAAGGTAGATGACCGGAGTTTTGGTGTCAGGGGTGAATTCCATGCTGTCGGCGTCTTTCATGCCGGCGATGTTTCGGGCAAATTCAATAACCGCAAGCTGCATGCCCAGGCAAATCCCGAAAAATGGAATTTTATTTTCCCGGGCATAGGTGATAGCATTGATTTTTCCCTGTACGCCGCGTTTACCAAACCCGCCCGGAACAAGTATTCCGTGACAGCCTTCCAGAAGCTCCGCTGGTTGTTTTTCTTCCAGGTCTTCGGCGCTCACGTATCGGAGCTCGACTTTTGCATCATTGGCAACGCCACCGTGAACCAGGGCCTCATGGAGGCTTTTGTAGGATTCGGTCAGATCGACGTATTTGCCGATGATTGCAATCAAAACTTTTTTGGACGGATGCCGTATTTTTTCAACCAGGTTCTCCCAGGGTTCAATGCGGGGGGCGCCGGTCCAGATGTTAAGATGCTCAAGTATTTTCCGGTCAAGGCCTTCTTTGTGAAAGCAGAGGGGGACTTCGTAGATATTGTCTACATCCTGGGCGGTAATGACTTCATCAATGGCAACATTACAGAAAAGAGAGATTTTTGCCTTCAGTTCTTTGCTGAGCGGCGCTTGCGTTCGGCAGAGCAGAATGTCGGGCTGGATGCCGATGGCCCGGAGTTCCTTGACGCTGTGCTGGGTGGGTTTGGTTTTGAACTCCCCGGCGGTCTTGATATAGGGCACCCAGGTCACATGAATGAACAGGGAATCCTGTTTGCCGACATCCAGGCGGAATTGCCGGATGGCCTCAAGAAAAGGCAACCCTTCGATATCACCGATGGTGCCGCCGATCTCGATGATCGCGACATCCACATCACCGTTTAATTGCAGGATGGCGCTTTTAATCTCATCGGTAATATGGGGGATTACCTGGACCGTGCCGCCAAGATATTCGCCGCGTCGTTCCTTGGAAATAACCGAGTGATAGATCCGGCCGGAGGTGTAATTGTTGCGCTGGCCAAGAACGGCGGAAGTATACCGTTCGTAATGGCCGAGATCCAGATCGGTTTCAGCGCCGTCGTCGGTTACGTACACCTCGCCGTGCTGGAATGGGTTCATCGTGCCGGGGTCAACGTTGATGTAAGGATCAAGTTTCTGGAAAGTGATGGAAAGACCACGACTTTCGAGAAGGGCGCCGATGGCCGCCGCCGCGAGTCCTTTGCCAAGAGAGGAAAGGACGCCGCCGGTGATAAATATAAATTTTGTTTTGTGTTTGGATGTTTGAGTTTTCATGGCAACTACTATAAAGCAAGAGAGGAGGATTTGTCAAAGCAATGGAGGGTGATTTATCTAAAATAAATGAACAGGATCTGCAATGGATATTTGTTGTATCCTTCAACAACTTACCAGGGGTTGGCGAGGTCCCGAAAAGGATGGCTTTTGCGGGTTGAGATTCCATTGCCGGTTCGGTCTCATTATGTTAAACAATTCTGATAAAAAGTTTGAGAAAAGGTCGATTTCTTCCAAATAAATTTATTCTTATTGTTCTATTTTCCATAATCCAAAAATTATGCGTCTTGCATATATTGTCATATTAATCAACGCTGTATTTCTCCTTTCTTCGTGCATCGGTTCAAAACCTTTGACTCAAAGAGCGCCGGAGGAGCCTGCCACGTCTTTCCCTGCCAAGCAGGTGCCGCCTTCCGGAAAAATTCCGCCCACCCAGCGACCCTACAAAATCGATGGCAAAAAATATTATCCCTTGCCGTCATCCCAGGGGTATGCGGAAACCGGCATCGCCTCCTGGTATGGCAAGCAGTTTCACGGCAGGTTGACTTCAAACGGCGAGCGCTATGACATGCACGGCATGACTGCTGCCCACAAGACCCTGCCGATGCATACCTGGCTTGTTGTAAAGAATCTGGAAAACGATAAGGAAATAGTCGTGCGGATCAATGATCGCGGTCCTTTTGTCAAGGGGCGCATAGTTGATTTGACCCTTACCGGCGCTAAAAAACTGGAAATGGACCAGCAGGGAACGGCCCGGGTGGAGATACTTGCCCTTGGAGAAACCGGGGAGTTTCAGCAGGGAAACCGTAAGGTTGAGCGGTTCCTGCCGCATCAGGATTTTGCAAAAGGTGAATTTTACGTACAGATCGGTTCCTTTGAGAGTCTTGATAATGCCGAGCGTCAGAAGGAGCAGTTGCTTTCATGGGGCAGAAAAACAGTGATCCAGGTCTTTGATAACGGCGAAAAAACCTTCTATCGGGTGCAGGTCCGGGCCGGGACAAATCTTTCCGAAGCCAGAAGGGCCGAGAGGGTGCTTGAAAGATCAGGATTTAGCGGCGCTTTTGTCGTGGCGCGGTGAGATCTTGATATTCAGTAAAAAAGTTTCCTGGTCAGGGTGGTAGCCGCAGCCAGGATGAATTGTCCATTCCTTGCGTATCCTTTGTTTTTTCTTTTGACTTGTTATGCGGTTATTTTATTCATGTTACATTCAGCTGATTTGTTCTATTGTTTATTATAGATATTCCGTCTTTTATGCTGGAGCATTATGAAAGCTAAGTATTTGTCGATCATTATTAGCCTCGCCTTCCTCCTGGTGGTTTTTCTGCCGGTTTACACCATTTTTTATATTGCCCCGTCCTTCAGCGACCTTCTGGCCCAGCAGACCGAGGATGAAGCTGTCCGGGTCGCGGATCATATGGCTGAATCGACATTCAAGGGGGATCATGCTCTCAAGGATATGCTTGAAGACGATGACCGCCTCGCTGATCTGAAGAACCTGATAGTTGAATTTAAATTAATGAAACTGAAAGTTTTTGCGCCAAACGGTGAAATTGTTTTTTCAACGGATGATAAGGATATCGGAACGATAAACACCCATGACTATTTCCATGAAATTGTCGCCAAAGGCGGGGCGTATACAAAGATTGTACAAAAGGATGAAATTTCACTTGAGGGCCAGAAGGTTTCAATGGATGTGGTGGAAACTTATGTGCCGATTATGCGTAATGGCCGATTTTACGGGGCCTTTGAAATCTACTACGATATAACTGCACGCAAGAAACAACAGGGAAAGCTTGTTCGGCAGTTGACGATTATTTCTTCGGCTCTTGCTTTTTGTCTTCTGCTTGCGGTTGTTTTCAGTTCAATGAAGGCGATTTCATCTTTTCAGCAATTGATTAAAACCCAGAAGGATCTCAAAATAGAAAGGGACAGGGCGGAAGAGGCCAGCCGGGTTAAAAGCAGCTTTCTGGCCAGCATGAGCCATGAAATCAGGACGCCGATGAACGGCATACTCGGCATGGTTGAGTTGACCCTTGGCACCGAGCTTTCACACGAACAGCGGGATTTTCTCGAGGCGGCATACGGGTCCGGAGAAGCGTTGCTTACGATAATAAATGATATCCTTGATTTTTCCAAGATTGAAGCCGGTAAAATGGAGCTTGAAACAGTTTGTTTTGATCTTGATGAGCTGCTTAAAAATATTGTCAAGCCCATGGGCCTTTTGGCGGAAGCAAAGAATCTTTCCCTGAGCTTTAGCAGGGATCAAAGGGTTTCGAGATACCTCAAGGGTGATCCCGGAAGGCTTCGTCAGGTGCTGGTCAATCTCACCGGCAATGCAATCAAATTTACCGAACAGGGCAGGATTGTCATATCGGTGAGTCCGGTGACTGGTGGCAGTGCGGATCTGGGAAACGGCATTGAGAAGATATTGTTTTCCGTGATCGACACCGGGATAGGCATTCCCAGAGAAAAGCTTGAATCGATTTTTGAAAGCTTCACCCAGGCTGACGGTTCAACAACCAGAAAATACGGCGGTACCGGTCTGGGACTGACTATTTCAAAACGAATAACCGAGATCATGGGCGGTGATATCGGCGTGAAAAGTGAGCCGGGAAAGGGCAGCACGTTTTATTTTACAGCCTGCCTTGAGACGGGAGAGCCCATAGTTGTGGATACAAAGCCAGTGGATGCGAAGATACTTGTCGGCAGGTTGGTATTGATTGTCGATGATAACGTTGACCACCGGACGATATTGAAGGGTATACTTCAGCGGAACAAGATGATTATTGTCGAGGCCTCAAGTGCAGATGAGGCATTGGACGTTTTGACCGGGCAGAAAAATTTTGATTTGATGCTCGTTGATATCGACATGCCTGAAAAAGACGGTTTTGAACTGGTGCGGCAGATTCGTGAGGAGCGTCGACTGAATCAGATCCATATTGTAATGGTGACCGGCATCGGCTTCCGCGGCGATGTGGCACATGCCTCAAAATTAGGTATTGAGGGATATTTGACCAAGCCCGTCAAGGGTGATGAATTGCTCAAAGTGTTGACCATGTTGCTTGCTCTGGAGCACCCCAAAGATGGCCGGGTTCTCACAAAACATAGCGAACATCCCCTTGATGCCAAGAAATTCAAGATATTGCTTGCCGAAGATAATGCGGTAAACAGTAAGCTTGCCTGCCATCTGTTAAAAAGGCAGGGGTATGATTATGTTGCGGTTGAAAACGGTATTGAGGCCCTTGAGGCGCTTAAGAAAGATTCATTTGACTTGATCCTCATGGACGTGCAGATGCCCGAGATGGACGGCCTGCAAGCTACCCGCAGAATCAGAGAGGCGGGGGAGACGGCAGGGTTTAATCCGAAGATTCCGATTATCGCGCTTACCGCCCATGCAATGCAGGGCGACAAGGAGCGTTTCATCGAAGCCGGTATGGATGATTATCTGGCTAAGCCCATGAAGGTGGAAGGTCTGGTTGATATTATCGAGAAATATCGGCGATAAAAAAGCCCTGCACAGGGATACGATGATCACCAGGCAGGGCTTAAGTTATTCAGCAATTTTAAGGATTTCTTTTAGGCTCGAATGCTTTGGCTTTTCCGAACTTCTTCGCCGGACGATGAAATTCCGCTTGCTCCTGGCCGGATCGCTTCGCAGTTCGGGCCAGGCGCAAGCCGCCATCAGGAAATCCTGAAATTGAAAATTGTTAAGATGCTCGTTAATGCTTAAAAGAGCGTTGTCCGGTGTACTTCATTGCCACCTGCGGATCAGCTTCGTTGCACGCCAGAATCGTCTCAAAGTCTCTTGCTGAACCGCCTGCCTGCAGAACGGCTGTTACACCTTGGCGGATCCCGACATCAGCACCATCCCTGAACGGAAAGAAAGCATCGGAAATCATCACCGAACCCGGTAATCCAGCCTTGTCTGCTTTGGTCCTTGCATCGATGGCTTCCTTGTCAGCGATATCCCGCTCACCTTTTTCGATTTCAAGCGCCATGTCTGAGTATGGAATTCCGTAGGTGTCAAAGCACAGGATGTCCGCATACTTGATGTAGGCCTTATGGACGGCGATTTCAGCAACGCCGACCCGGTCCTGTTCGCCGGTGCCGATGCCCACGGTGCAGCCGTCTTTTACATAGATCACCGAGTTTGAAGTTACCCCGTGTTCAACTGCCCAGCCGAAGAGCATGTCGTCGATTTCTCTCTGGGTCGGCTCGCGATCCACTTTATAGGTTTCGCCTTTGTATTCAGTGATTGCCGGCTTGAGATTTTTAACGCTGCGGATGGAATTCACCGCTGACTGTTGAATAATAATGCCGCCGTCGATCAAGCTTTTAAAGTCGACATAGCGGAATTTTTCAAAGTCGGCCAGACGGTCGATTCGTGCAATCTTTATTACCCGGAGATTTTTTCTGGCTTTGAGAATATCCAGGGTTCCGGCGTCAAAGTCCGGAGCGCAGACAACTTCAAGATAATTCCGGCTCAATGCCTCGGCGGTTGCCTTGTCAACGGACCTGCTCATGATCACTGCGCCGCCGAAGGCGGCAATTCTGTCGGATCTGTTCGCCTTGTCATAGGCTTCGGCAAGGGATGCGCCGTATGCGGCGCCACAGGGGTTATTGTGTTTAAGAATGACTGCCGCCGGTCGGTCCACCAGATATTTGAGGATATTGAGTCCGTTGTCGATATCAGTAAGATTGATCTTGCCGGGATGTTTGCCAACCTGCAGCATGTCCTCGACATTGATGCCGCTCACCAGGGCATTTCCCGGTTCGATGAATTTGCAGTCTCCCAGCATCAGGTTGCCGTTGGTTAATTCATACAGCGCTGCCTCCTGGTCCGGATTTTCTCCATATCTAACGCCCCGTTCGTCAAAAGTCCCGTCCTCCTGGGGTATCTTCCAGGTTTTTTTCCGGTAAACCAGGGTCTGGTCGCCGAATGAGATTTTCATTTCCAGGGGGAAATGGTCGCCAAGTATGGTTGTGTACATTTTTTTAAGATTCTGCATGGTTCAGCTTCTCCTTTACTCAAGTATTATCATTTACTTAATATTCATAATCAGGAGACCAATCCTGATTCTACATTCTCAAGGCTCAATGGCTCATGCCGCCTGCTGTTTTGTTCCAGTTTCTGTCTTCTGGTTTCTGGCTCCTGATTTCTGAAACACCGCGTCCCAATCTTTCAGCACTGGATCGTGTCCCTTATTTCTGATTGCCTGGCTTACCTCATCAAGGGATCGCTGATCGCCGATGGCGAACTGTTCCCCGGTATTTTCCTGAGGATTTCCATAGCCTCCCGGCGCGGTGCAGGAACCGGCTGAATAACGGGTCGGTCCCAGGCCGATCATGCCATCGCGGAAACGGGCATGTTCCCTGGTGGAGACCACAAGGCCGACGTCGTGATCAAATATCCGCAGGGCAAAGATCATTTGTGTGAGTTCTTTTTCAGAAACCGGGGCCGGGGCGATGAAATTACCTTCCGCCGGTCGCAGCCTGGGAAATGAAACGGTCAACGCCGTGCGCCAGAATTTTTTCCGGAGGAATTGTAGGTGCAATCCCATGGCAAGACTTTCGGCCCGCCAGTCTGAAAGACCGAGAAGGAATCCGATTCCCAGTTCGCGCATGCCGGCCTGTGCGACCCGGGCAGGAGTTTCCAGCCGAAAATCGTAATCCTTTTTGGGGCCTGACAGGTGGACCTGATCATAGGTTTTGCGGTCATAGGTTTCCTGATAGATCGCCACAGCGGTGATGCCTGCAGCAAAAAGTCCGGCATATTCTTCCGTTGTAAGCGGCTGCACTTCAATGGAAATGGCGGCGAATCTGTTTTTTAATCGCAGGGTCAGTGCTTTAAGATACTCAAATCCGAGCACTCCGGGCGCTTCGCCTGAAACCAGCAGGATGTGATTGAAGCCGCGCCCATGGAGGATCATTGCCTCCTCTTCGGCTTCATCAAGGGTCAGTGTCCGGCGGGGGATACTGTTGTCTGCGGAAAAACCGCAATAGGCGCAACGGTTGCTGCAGAGATTCGAGAGATAGACCGGCGCGTAAAGCTGGATGGTTCTGCCGAAACGCCTGGCGGTTATTTCGGCTGATTTTTCAGCCATCTGTTCAATATATTCTTCGGCCGCCGGGGAAAGCAGCGCCGCCAGATCCTCAATGGAAGGACGGACTGAGGCAAGTGCATTCTCAACCTGCTGTGCGGTTTTCGAGGCGATGCGTTTCGCCAGGGTTTGTGTTGAAGGTAATTCAATCATTAATCAGTTGCCTGTGGATATTATGACATCACTTAAAGTGAGGAGTGAGGGGTGAGGGGTAAGAACAAACATGGTGATATTCAACATATACACCTCACTCTTCACACCTCACTCCTCACGTAATTAGTTTACCGTAAAAAATCCAGCCCTGTTTCCGGGGAGGAGGCTGAGGCTTTTCTGTCCGAAACTCCGAGCCCTGCCTCAAAGGCCTCTCTGCCTGCATGAACAGCATCGGCAAAGGCCCTGGCCATTCTGACAGGATCTGCAGCAACCGCGATGGCCGTGTTGACAAGAACTGCGTCAGCGCCCATTTCCATAGCTTCGGCAGCATGGGAAGGGGCCCCGAGGCCTGCATCCACCACAACCGGCACCCGCGCCTGCTCAATGATAATTTCAATCTGAAATCTGGTCAGAATACCTTGATTGGTGCCGATGGGAGATCCCAGGGGCATGACCGCGGCAGCACCGACATCCTGAAGGCGAAGCGCCAGGATGGGGTCGGCGTTCATATAGGGAAGAACGATGAACCCCTCTTTGACAAGGATTTCGGTTGCTTTCAACGTCTCAATAGGATCAGGAAGCAGGGTTCTTGGGTCAGGGGTTACTTCAAGCTTCAGCCATTCTCCACCCCCTGAAGCCCTGGCAAGCATGGCAAGACGGATTGCCTCTGCCGCGTCCCGTGCTCCTGATGTGTTGGGCAGAAAGAGATATTTTTTTCTGTCCAGCACCGCCATGATGTCATCTCCTGGGTCATTGAGGTCTACACGGCGCAGGGCAACGGTGACCACTTCTGATCCGGAAGCCTCGATGGCCTGGTTCATTACGGCCGCTGAAGCGAATTTGCCGGTTCCGGTGAAAAGACGGGACTGAAAAGTTCTGCCGGCGATAGTCAGCATTATCATCCTCCCCCGACAAAGCGGATCAACTCAAGAACCGCTCCGGTGTTGAGTGTAATTGCATCATAGTCGTTTCTTTTGAGGATTTTGCCGTCAAGTTCGGCAACAACTGTGTCAGGGTCGAGTTCCAGTTGGATGATGAGATCTATAAGTTTTGTTTCGGGCGGTATTACTTTTCTTTCGCCGTTTACAGTAATTGCATTCATGGTCAAGCTCGTCCTTTTTTCAGAAGTATCTGAAGAATTTTATTGGCCTGGTGGTGGGCGGCGATGCCAACGCGTGGTGCCATGAGGCCTTGTCCTTCGCAGGCGGCAGAAGTTCCGTCGCCGACAATGTATACATTAGGATACAGTTTCCTCGTGGTAATAGTGTTATTCGCCCCGTGCCCGGCCAGACCCGATGATCCCACATAGCCAACCCCGTTAAGACCGGTAAGCGCCGCCCGAAAAGCAGCGGCCTTCATGTCGGGCACATCAAAACATTCCGCCAGGGCATCAACGGATTTGAATAGTTCCGGGATCGAATCCTCGGTAAGTTTCTGGTCAATCGTCTCAATTACTACATACGGATTGATTCGTGCAAGGTTGGCCTTGAGCGCCACGGTTTTTTTCTGGCCGATCTGGTCCATGAAGTACTGTTGGCGGTTCAGATTGGTCGGTTCGACAACATCATAATCAGCAAGAAGCAGCCTGCCTACACCGATTCTTGCCAAAGCGATGGCAACAACCGAGCCGAGTCCCCCAAGACCCATAATGCCGACCACGGCATTTTTTACTTTATCCTGGACCCCCGGGGTGTGCCGCGCATAGAGCAGATGATTAATCTCGTCTTTTCCGGGGATCTCGCCTTTTTTGATGATCCAGCACTTGTCGCCGTCTTTCAGCACTGTGTTGGCTGAGGCCGGAAACCCGTTGATAATAAAGAGATCAGCACCGGGCTTGATGTCGTCGGCCAGGTCTGCCAAACGCATTCCCTTTTTATAATTAAACTTGCGTTCATTAATAAAAAGCATTTATGGATTCCCGGAAAGGCGTATTGCAAAAGAGTAGGACAAAACACTCTCTATACTCATCATAAATTTGTAAAAAATAAAAAAGTAAACATACCTTACCTTCAACCACGATGGTATATCTTTTTGAGGAGGCAGGGCCTTTCTTCCAATAAAAAGCAAGGGCAGGAAACAAGGCAATTCATGCCGGATGCCGGCATATCCGGGATAAGCGGATGACGAGGCGTTCATCCATGAATTACTGCAACTTGAAGATTATTGCAATTCATGGTAAAAACGCCGCCTATGATTGGAGTTGTGTTTTTCAGCAGTGGATGTTGCATCTCTGAACCAACTGCTGCATGTTGAAAATATGGCCGGTATTTGCCAGATAAACAGAAGAGGAACACATGAAGGTTGAACAACTTTCCATAGCCCTTGATAGTGCATCAGGATGCCTGGTTGATATTACCAATCTTCTTGCCGGGAACGGCATCAATATCCGCACGCTCTCTCTGGCTGATTCAGGTCCTTACGGCATACTGCGGTTGATTGTCAACGATACTGAAAAAGCCAGGCAGCTCTTTTTGGAAAACGGCTTTAAGGTTCATTCCGATGTGGTGCTGGTCCTTGAGGTTCCGGACAAGCCGGGCGGTCTGGCAAGTGTGCTGAAAACCATTACCGATGTTGGTCTCAGTGTTGAATATCTTTACGCTTTTACGCAGAAAAGCGGTGAAAGCGGTTTGATTATTTTCCGGATCAATGCCGATGAAAAAGCCGCAAAAGCTCTTGCAAAAGCAGGGATAAGGGTATTAAGCGACGAAGAAGTAAGCACTATTTGATGGGGTTGTAGATAAGCGTAAGTAGCGAGACTTCGAAAAGTCGCTGCAGCAAAAGGTTCAACACTCAACATCAACAGGTTACAATGCAAGTCGATGAAATCGGTCTTCTTACGATTTCATCACCATTTGACTTCCTTTATATAAGGTTGGCACGATTCCATGCATCCCCTTCTGAAAGAGACGCGGCTCTTTATCAAGAACCATGGGCTTGTAACTCCCGGAGATCGTGTTGTTATCGGCGTCTCTGGAGGTCCGGATTCCCTTGCGCTCCTGCATGTGCTTGCGGCCCTCGCCCCTGAATTGTCCTTTTTTGTTGTAGCTGCCTACGCAAACCACGGTTTGCGGCCCCAGGAAGCGACAGATGAACAAGAAGCGGTTTCAGCGGCCGCAGCCCGTCTCAATATTCCCTTTGTATCAAAACAAATTAATGTACAGGCTTACTCAAAGGAACACGGTCTCTCCATTGAGCATGCGGCACGTATTCTGCGATACAGCTTCTTTAATGATGTGTTGAGTGAGTATGCTGCGCACAAAATTGCTGTTGCGCATACTGCCGACGATCAGGCCGAAGAGCTGTTGCTCCGCCTGATCAGGGGAACCGGCAGAAAGGGTTTGTCCGGCATGGATTATCTGCGCGATGGTTTGGTTATCCGCCCTTTCTTAAGGATTACCAAGGATCGGCTTATCGCCTATCTGGATGAGATGGATATTGGTTATTCTGTGGATTCTTCTAATTTTGATCGTAACTATTTACGAAACAGGGTTCGCCATGAACTCCTGCCTTTTCTGGAAAATGAATTTAATCCGGGCATCAGGGAAACCCTGGTTCGCACTGCGGAAATTTTACGCTCCGAGGAAGAGTTTTTAGATGACCTGGCGATAAAGGCTTTTAATACTGTTGTCACAGTAAATGAAGAGTCGAACCAATTGCCACGTGCTGAAATTGATGGAGTTGGTCTTTCTGGTCTGCATCCAGCGCTTCAGCGAAGAGTGCTGGAATTGTTGTTGTGGAAGATGGACAACAGGCCGGGAAGCAGGCAGATTAAGCAGATCTTGAATCTTTCCAAAACACCAGGCTTTGGAGAAGTGCATCTGGCGCAGGGCCTGCGTGTTCAGAAAAACGGCGATAAAATTATTTTCACCTATCCTCATGGACGTCTTGCGGTTCGCGGCAGTTTGAGGGGTGAGAAGCAGGATTATCAAGTGGAGATCAACAGTGCAGGGATTTATGCGGTTTCTGAGATCGGCATCGAGATCACCTGCGAATTGATCGATGCTCTGCCCTCGGAAGAGGAGATGGCTGCGGCCGGGATTGATTATTTCGATGCCGGAGACATCTCTTTTCCGCTGCAATTGCGCGCTGTAAAGTCTGGTGACCGGTTTCGTCCTCTGGGTGCTCCGGGGACGAAGAAGATAAATGATTTCTTTATTGATCAAAAGGTGCCGAAACAAGACAGGCATCTGTATCCTCTGCTCGTGGCCGAAGACCGAATAATGGGTATTCTCGGGTTGCGGGCTTCGCATGCTTTTCGGGTAAACACCAAGACCCAAAAGGTTTTGCGGGTGTCCCGCATTTGCACTGAGGTGAAATAGCTTTACGAAAAATCGTTAAAATGGTATTTACGGTTCTCCATTACGCATTTTCATGGGCTGGTAGCTCAGATGGATAGAGCGTTAGCCTCCGGAGCTAAAGGTCGTGGGTTCGAATCCCGCTCAGCTCACCATGAAAGATAAAAAGGAAATCAGGCGAATCTGCCCGGTTTCCTTTTTTTTTACCCTGTTTTAACGGAATAAAGATTGAACTCCGGTGTCATGCCG
>JAHJJF010000082.1 GCA_018823135.1 Pseudomonadota bacterium | reverse complement strand
TGTCCGTGCGGCTATCTCGGCGACCCGAATCATGAATGCACCTGCAGCGCCATGCAGATTCAACGCTACGAAAGCAGGCTTTCCGGTCCCCTGCTCGACCGCATTGATCTGCACCTGGAAGTTCCGGCGGTGCCGTTCAAGAAAATCTCCGCCGAATCATCCGGGGAATCCTCCTTTGAAATACGAAGCAGGGTTTCCAGCGCTTCGGCAATCCAGAAAGAGCGTTTCAGCAAACGCAAAAATTTCTACAATAACGGCCAGATGACACCCCGGGATCTCAAGAAATACTGTGTTCTGGACAACGCCTGCCGGGATCTTCTCGAAGAGGCGGTGAACCGGCTGCGCCTTTCGGCGCGCTCCTATCACCGGATCCTGAAAATCGCCAGAACCATTGCCGACCTTGCGGAAAGCGAAACCATCATGTCCACGCACATTGCCGAGGCAGTGCAGTACAGAAGACTGGACAGAAAGAGATAGGGCTTTACCCTGAAGTGAGCCGGTTGCGGCCGGCCTCTTTGCTCTGGCGCATGAGTTCCTCCACTCTTTGCACCAGCGATTTCATCGTATCATCGGTGCTTGCCAAGGTGGCGCCCATGGAAACCGTGGCCCTCAACAGCCGTCCTCCTGCGGAAATAAGCGTATTTTCAACGAGAAACCGATACCGTTCGCCTGCTTCCCGAAGACCAGTTTCATCGACATTCCTGAAAATACCGACAAACTCATCTCCGTTCCACCGCCCAAAAACATCAAACGGCCGGGCAGCGGAGCGGATAGTGTTTGAAACGGTCTTCAAAACCAGATCGCCCACAACATGGCCATAGGTGTCATTGATGTCCTTGAAATGATCAATATCCATAAAAAGAATCCCGAAAGAAAGATCGTAACGCTTCAGTTCTTCCAGTATCGCCTGCAGTTCATATTCCAGATGCAGACGGTTTGAAAGCCTGGTCAGAGGATCGAGCAAAGTGAGCTTTTCAAGTTCCCGGATCTTCTCCTCCATTATCTTGGTTGAACTGATATCGGAAAACATCTGGGCGCCGCCGACAATCATGCCGGTCTCATCCTTTAACGGCGCCACACTGACCAGCACTGGAACCCGATGACCTTTCTTGTGATGCAGAAAAACTTCCATTTCAAGAGGAACTCCCTGCTCAATTGCCGCTTCCATCGGGCAGCCGGATTTACAAAGACTCTTTCCCTGATAATCGACATGGACAAGGATATTGTCCATACATCTTGAGCCGATAACGTCCACAGCCTTAAAGCCGGTTATCTTTTCTGCGGCCTTGTTCCAGTATGTAATTCTTCGATCCTTATCCACAAAGTATATGCCTTCGTGAATATTTTCGATCATATCAGCGTAATCATATTTCATCAGAACTTGCTCCAATTGTTTTTAAGGCATAACCGGCAGATCATTGAACCGTAATAAACGTTAATTTTCAATACATCTATAAAAAAATCAATACAAACTATTCTGAGCTTGACTTCAATTTTCTTCCTATTAGTATATCGATAGAAATTATTCATGGGAAAAAACTATCCGAGTCTCTGAAAAGGTTGCATGCATGTCAAATCCATACCCGAAAACCGTTCTGGTTGTCGATGACGATTCCTTTGTGCTTTCATCCCTGGAAAAAACATTGTCTTCCGTGGGATGCTCCACCTTGACAGCCTCCACCGGTGAAGAGGCGCTTTCCATTGCGGAAAATTCCGCTGAAAATATTGACATGCTGCTCACCGATATGATGATGCCCGGCCTCAATGGCAAAGAACTGGCAGAAGAATTTCTATCAAAGTATCCCCAGACAAGAATTCTCGTTATGTCGGCCTTTATGTGTCCGTCCATCGGCACCGCTGACGTGTTTGAGAGCGAAAAGATTTTTATCCAGAAGCCTTTTACACCGGACTCGCTGTTGAATAAAATGAAAGACGTTATGAAGGATTAACCGACATTAACGCATGGATTTATCTTACACTATAAATGGGAGGATTGATTATGAGCGGTCACGATCACGGACATGAGCATGAAGATCACATGGTGTGTGTGAAGGTAGGAATATTCTTTATCTGTGTGCTTATCGCGTTATTCTACTTTTCTGTCTGACAGCTCCTTTTGACTCAACACAAACACGGCCTGGAGAATATCCCGACCGTTTTTTTATGCCCGGGCAAGCAATTCCCTTGAACCGCCCCCCTGTTTTTCATATAATGATTTATCCGCAACAAAGGAATACCCCATGTCAAACATAACATCTGCCACCGGCCCATCATTATATACAAACATTGCAACCCTGGGTGCAAATCAGGCAAAACCCAGGCCACAGCAACCAAATCCACCGAAACAACCGGAAAATATCGATTCAGTGAAGATCTCCCCTGAAGCCCTCATTCAATCCGCAAAAGAAACCAGGACCCTCCCCAAAATTACCCAGGGAAATGATTCAACCAGCCAGGGACAAAAAACTCAACGGCCGGCAGAGACAACCAACCAGGATAAACCTTCGCAAAGATCCGTTCAACTCGTTGACAACAAACTCTTTACCACTTACAAACCCGTTCCCAGTGGAACCGGGGGAAACGCCATTATTAAAAAATTCAACATCAAGGACCAGCAGCAATTGCCTCCGCCGGAAGAACCAAGCAGGGCTGCCCAGAACCTGCTTCAGAATCTCTCCGCAGGGAACGATAATGATTCCAGGACGCCGGGAACACAATACCGGCTGACCCCCAAGGTTATTTAATCCCCTCGTTTGCTGAAAATCTCGTGAATACTTACCAAAAAAGCGGGTAACCAGTTTGGGGGTCCGGTAACGACCAGGTTTCACTTTTTCCGTTTTACACCATCCAAGTACAAATACTTTTTCCGTCGCCACTGCCACCGGAAGGCGAAACCGGCCAGCAAGAACTTCACGAATTACCGACCTTGCCTAGCATTTAATATTGCAAGTTCTCTCCTTTATGAGTAATAAAACCAGATTATTCAAGGGCAAACCAACTCCAAATAATAGGATAATAAAAAATAACAATTTAACACGGCGATACTTCCATATTAAAACGAAGCGGATATTTCATATTTATTACATTTCCAGAGCCTCCGACGCTTTCAAGCACAGTGCCTGAAAAAAGCGGGCATTTTTTTTCACAACCATCCACGAATAATCATTGACAGGTATATACCACATTGTGGTATGTTTCCGATTCAATATCAGGACAACATCCATTTTGGAGAGGATCAATGCAAAGCAAGGAGTTCTTGGAAGCCCGCAAGAAGCTCAATAAAACCCAGAAACAGCTCGCAGAACTGTTAGGCACGTCCATAAAGGCCATACACAGTTACGAGCAGGAGTGGAGGTCTGTGCCTGCACATGTTGAAAGGCAGATATTCTTTCTGCTTTCGCGGATGAAAAAGAACGAAAAGACCATGAAGCCCTGCTGGGTAATCAAAAAATGCCCATTAAAAACCAGGAAGCTATGTCCGGCATGGGAATTTCAGGCAGGAAAACTCTGCTGGTTCATCAACGGTACCATCTGCGAGTGTCAAGCCCAGAAAAACTGGCAGGAAAAAATGAAAATATGCCGTGAATGTGAAGTCCTCCGCACCTTATTATAAATCCACAAACTTTTCTGTTCTCAAACGAACAAAGGTATTAATTATTCCCCAACAGGCAAAATCTTTTTTAATGCCTCAGCGATTCCACCAATATTGTATTCTCCGCCAATGGCAGACTGTCATACGATCCATGATCTCTCATCCTGACTTTCATTGCATACAGACATAACCCGGATTATACACGAGTCCAGACGCTGAGGGGATGCCAGAAAGCGCTTACCTGTTAAAAAGCAATACATAACGGTTTTTGTTGCAATTAACCGTCGAGAAAAGTGATTATATCGTATTGCACGCCAGATAATAAACCCTCGCGGGATAAGGAGACAAACTAATGACTGAAAAAAACACACCCAGCTTTCACACCCGCGTCATCCATGCCGGACAGAAACCTGGAGACTGGCAGGGTGCGACATTGCCGCCCATTTTTCAGAGCGCCGCCCACCTGCATCCCACTGCAGAGAATTTAAGCGACACGTTTTCAGGGAAAACCACCGATCATATTTACATGCGCTTGACCAATCCCACCAATCGCACCCTTGAACAGAAACTTGCGGACCTGGAAGGCGGCAAAGGTGCAATCGCCATGTCATCGGGAATGGCAGCGATCACCAACGCCTGCATGGCGCTTTTGCGGGCCGGCGACGAGTTTGTCTGCGGCAATTCGCTTTTCATGTCCACCTATGTACTTTTTGCAAACATCTTCAAGAAATACGGGATTACCGCCAGGATGGTGGAGTCAACCGACCCGCAGGCAATCGAGAAAGCGATTAACGACAAGACCCGCTTCGTGTATCTTGAAACCATCGGCAACCCGAAAATGGATGTTCCGGACATCAGCAGAATCGCCGCCATCGCCCATGCCAATGGATTGCCGCTCCTGGTTGATAACACCCTGGCCACCCCGTATCTCTGCCGCCCCCTGGAACTTGGAGCGGATGTCGTCATCCATTCAACCACCAAATACCTCAGCGGTCACGGAGATGCCACCGGCGGAGTGGTTATCGACGGCGCAGGTTTCGACTGGACTGGCGAACGCTTTGCCGATTTCAAACCCTTTATCGACCGTAAAGGGCCCCTTGCTTATACAGACAAAGTCTGGCGTGAACATCATATCAACTTCGGCACCACCCAGGCACCGCTTCATTCCTATCTGACCATGATCGGTCTCGACACCCTTGCCCTGCGCATGGAACGTCATATTGAAAATGCCATGAAGGTTGCCGATTATCTTCAGAATCACCAGAAAACCACCTGGGTGAAATATCCCGGGCTCAAGGACAACCCATCCTATCCCACTGCAAAAAAACAGTTTGCCGGCAAGGGCTTCGGCGGACTCATTGCATTTGGATTAAAAGATCAACAGGCATGCTTCAAATTCATCAACAACCTGAAAATGATCTACCATCTGGCCAATCTCGGTGATTGCAAGTCCTTGGTCATCCACCCGTATTCATCGCAGTACGTGGCTTTTCCGGAACCAATCCGGCAGCTCCTTTCCATCACCCCGGATCTGGTAAGATTATCCGTGGGCATTGAAGGGG
>JAHJJF010000081.1 GCA_018823135.1 Pseudomonadota bacterium | reverse complement strand
GACAGGCCTTGAAGCAGTTGCCGCCATTACCCGGCCATAGAGATTTTCCTGATCCCATTTTTTGAGAAACTCAGGCTCCTTCTGCGCAAGGTTGGCCTTCATTTTAAAATTTGTCTGGGGCAGATTCAGTGTCGCCCTGTAATCCATCATGTAACTCCTTATATTGATAAAACCGAAAAAATATTTTTCTGGTCAACTCCTTTTCAGCAGTGCAACGCTAAAATACCAATAAACCTCCAAGTTGCAAGGGTAAAATTACCATGCAGCCAAAGACGTAATCCGCAGATTATACTTTAAAAATGATATTTTCCGGGCAGACAACGGTGCATCTCTAGGTTTATTTTGCTGATAGCCGGATTTATCTATATAGCATATAATGTAAATGCTTTCTCCTATATTCATGAGGCGACATCATGGGTTCCAACATCTCCGATATAATGACAATCCAGATAAAAAAGGAAATTGCCGACCGCTATTTCGGATTCAGAAAAATCATCGAACAAGACAAAATCGATCTTGAACAACAGATCAGACAGCATTCATTCATCCTGGAAAAACGCATCAGTTTCGATCTGATCCGCCTCTATATTCTGCTCCTCGATGAAAAACTCATCCATGCCTTTTTTTCAATTATCGGCCTTGAACAAAAACTGTTCTACGATCCATCACTCACCGAATCTTCCGCTTTTGAAAAGAGAGTTTTTGAAGGGGTCCGTTTCCGGGGTTTTACCCAGGCGGGACGATTTGAGAACTTTATCTATGACTGCTATGAACGGCTTGACGCCCACGTCGAATTGTACAGACAACATATTGAGGAACTACAGACCTACCAGGAAACCATAGCGGAAGAAATCCGCCTCTTTTATAAACAAAACGACTTGTGCGCGATCTTGGGATTCCTGCGCCAGCTTGGGACTCCCGCGGCATCCAGCGTTATTGAAGGCGGCATGGAGGTCGGAATGGCGGCGGCACTGGAACAGAAAATGCGCATTGACCTGCCCCTTCCTGTGGAACAGTTTCTGCCGCTGATTCCTTCCTTAAAGCCCTTTGCTGAAATTAAGCCTGCCCTTACAAAAATTATCCGGGCGGCCTATTCACTTCATGGCATAGAGTTCAAGAATATATTTTCCCACCGACAAGCCCCCAGCATCCAGGGGCCCAGGTAAAATCTTTTTCCACAAACGATTGAACCGATAAATTATTTGTGTGCCTGTTATTTATCATCATCCGGACCTGATTTTTTCACCTTGCCATCCGCATCATAAAGATCAATATCAGGATATAATTTCCTGGCGCAGTCCGGGCAGATGCTGTGGCTGAACTGGGCCTCGGAATGGTCGCGGATATAGGATTCGATCTGGTTCCAGTACCCCTTATCATCACGGATCATCTTACAGGAGGAGCAGATCGGCAGAAAACCGCTCAAAACCTTGACCTTGTCCAGGGCTTCTTTAAGTTTCTGGATAAGCTGTTCGCGCTCTTCCTCCACCTGTTTGCGTTCGGTAATGTCATGGTTGCTGGCCCGCCGTCCGACGCATTCACCCGCAGCATTATAAACCGGCTGGCAGATATGGCTGATCCAGCGCGTCTCGCCGCTCATGGTGATTATCCGGAACGTCCTGGTGCAGACATCCACAGAATCAAGTTCTTTTTCAATATGCTCTTTAAATTTCTGCCGATCGTCCGGAAGTATTATTGACTCAAAAAGCTTCTTATTCTTGAGGAAATCCTCAGGCTCATACCCGGATATCCGTTTACAGGACGGCGACACATACATGAGATTACCCTCGGTGTCCATCCAGTATTCCCAGGCATAGGTAAAGTCCGAAACCGTGCGGAATTTTTCCTCGCTCTGCTTCAGGGAATTCTCAATTTCCTTGCGATGGGTAATGTCACGTCCGACGCCGATTATTTCCTTTACTCCACCTTTATTATCCGGAATACCGCGCACCGACCAGCTGAACCATCTCCAGCCGTCCAGGGTCATCGCTCTCTCGTCATGCTGGGTTGTGTATGGCGGGAAAAATACACCTTTAAGTGATTCTTTGATCTTTTCACGATCATCCTCATGGACAAGCGGCATGAATTCATTGCCGAGCAATTCTTCTGCATTCCTGCCGAATGTCTTGAGATATGATGGGCTCACATAGAGCAAACGGTTTTGATTGTCGAATTTAACCACCAGATCGCTTTGATTCTCAACGATCATTTTATACTTGTTTTCACTCTCCGCCGAGAGTATTTCAGCGATATCCCGTTCCCTGACTTTCTGGGCTATTTTCTGTTGCGCATACAGAAGCCCGCCCATTCCCATGATCCACAACAGTACATAACCCGTGGTCATCACATAATCATGGGCTGTAAAATATTTCTCAATATGTTCCATGGGCAATGAGACTGAAATACCACCGTTGATCTCACCCTCGTTGTATTCAGCATGACATTTCAGACATTCATCCCTGTTTTCAAGGGGGCGCATCAATCTTAGATAGGATTTCCCATCTTTTTCGATCATTTCGACAACCTCGGTCTCTCCCTGCGCAAATGCCAGAAGAGCCTTTTTTTCCCAGTGGTCCGGAACATTTTCAGGTCGAAGTGGATTCAAACTGGTGATATGACTGCTGACCCCATAGAGCGCCGAGAAATCTTCATTCATCTGTCTGATCATATAGGCAGGACTCATGAGGGTTAATTGCTCTCCCGAGGGTTTGCTGATGTCCCGATCAGCCATATGCGCCAGATATGGGCTTGGAAGGGTATGCTCGTCAGCGGGCACATAAACGCCGCCGTGCGATGCCGCCCACAAACGGATAGCATTGTCCTTGTTGAAATAGGCTGCGGCTTCCGTCCGGGCCACGGTGCTTGCCTCATGATGATGCTGGGAAACACCCCACCACAGGGACGCTGCCGCAAGGGCAGTCCATAAGAACATCAGAGTCAGGGTGTACCCGTGAATTCTTTTGATTGCTGCCATGGTATCTCCCCGCTATGACTGAATGCTATCCTTGAAGTTTCATTGTGGGACGCCTCCACCAAAAACACTGACAATTGAAATTGTCAGGATAATAGAATACCCAAACATCCCTGTCAATGATCCTGACCATTTCCCTGGCGATTCCATCCTTCGGAACAAAACTTAAAAAACCTTACTCCCCTTAATAAGCAGAGCGGTTGCCCCCATCCTCTCAATCACAAATAATCTTTGATTACAGGAAGTTAGAATATACCTTTCCAAAAAAGTTCTTTTTCTTTATACTCATAAAAAATTATCAAATAATTGGAAGGGAATATCCTGATGAAACGCCTGTCAACCCTGCTTGGACAAAAAGAATTTCACGTCCTGCTGTTCTTCTGCTGCCTGTTCCTCTTTTTTCTGCCTATTCTGCGTGGCGATAATCAGATCCATCCGGACCGGATGTTTTTCTTTCTCTTTCTGGTCTGGGGCATCGCCATCCTGATCCAATTTTTCATCAGCCGGGTTCTGACAACCTCAAACGTTAACAACAAAAAAACTCATCAAACTGAAAAGTGACCGGGCTTGCCCATGGATTCTAATAGTCCCGCTCAGTCTGAGAGAAAAATCATCCCCTGACGGCAAACATTGTTTCATTCCGCAACCATCATAAGCGTGATGTTTCTGTATATCGGCTTCCTTTTCCTGATCGGCCTATGGGTTGAGCGAAGATCCGTTTCAGGAGGCGCAAGGGGAAACCACCCCCTTGTCTACTCCCTTTCACTGGCAATCTACTGCACCACCTGGACCTATTACGGAAGTGTGGGCAACGCCGCCACCTCAGGGATGTTCTTCCTGACGATTTACCTGGGTCCCACCCTGATGATCATCCTCTGGTGGACAATCTTAAGGAAACTGGTGCGGCTCAAAAACAGCCAGCACATAACCAGCATCGCCGACTTTATTGCCGCACGCTACGGCAAATCACAACTGCTTGCCGCCCTGGCAACAATCATCGCCCTGGTGGGCACCGTGCCCTATATCGCCCTGCAGCTCAAGGCGGTGATCAACACCTTTGCAATCATCACCACGTCAACCGGACCGGCCTTTTCATGGATTGGCGACAATGTCGGGCCAATCGTCGTCGCCCTGATGACCGTTTTCACTATCATCTTCGGGGTCAGACGCCTGGATCCCACGGAAAGGCACCAGGGCATCGTCGTCGTGGTTGCCGTGGAATCCCTGGTAAAACTTGTCACCTTTCTTGCTGTGGGAATTTTCATAACCTATTTCGTCTTTAATGGATTCGAAGACATTTTCGAGCATTTTCATCGCATCGAACAGGTTGATCTTACCAGTGGCCAGGACAACAACCCTTCGGTTATCACCTGGGCAACCTATATGATTCTCAGCATGTCGGCGATCATGTTCCTGCCCCGGCAATTCCATATTTCCGTGGTTGAAAATTCCGACGAAAACCATATCCGCACCGCCATGTGGCTTTTCCCGCTTTACATGTTCCTGATAAACATTTTTGTTCTGCCCATTGCCAAGGCAGGGATTCTCACCGGACTGCCGATTCAGGACGCAGACACCTATGTTCTTGCCATACCGCTCCATTACGACAAGCCCTGGCTGGCTCTGGCGGTTTTCATCGGCGGTTTTTCCGCGGCGACCAGCATGATCATGATCAGCGCCATGACCCTTTCCACCATGTGTACCAATCATCTCTTATTACCGGTTATCGACCTCGCCCACGAACTCTCTTTTCTTCGCAGGCATCTTCTTGGTTCCCGCTGGGTGGCAGTTGGAATGATCATATTGAGCAGCTACTGGTTCGAACGCATCGTCGGCCCGTCTTTTTCCCTGGTCCGCATGGGAATAATTTCCTTTACCGCCGCTCTGCAATTCGCGCCGGTGATCCTTGGCGGCATCTTCTGGCGTCGCGGCAATAAATATGGCGCCATGCTCGGCTTAGGTGCCGGATTAATCCTCTGGATTCATACACTGATAGTTCCTTCCTTTGTTAAAAGCGGCTGGGCCAACACCCAGTGGCTGGAAAGCGGCCCGTGGGGAATCGGCATCCTGAATCCTGAACAGCTCTTCGGACTTTCCGGACTGGATACCATGAGTCACGCGGTTCTCTGGTCGATGTTCTTTAATATTGGCCTCTATGTTCTTGGCTCATTATGCTGTGGCGTCAAGGATGAAGAAAAACGCCAGGCCGACAATTTTGTCGATGTCCTGTCCCTGGGAACCTCGGTGAGCCCGACTTACGAGCAGACTTCCTATGTTGATCTTGAAGAAAAAAAGGTGATCATCAACGCCCTGCTCTGTCAGTATTTCCCGGTCCGTGAAGCAGGATCAATGCTTAAGAAATGCATGGCACAGGTAAAAATAAAAAACAGCGAAACGATCTCGGTTCTCAATCTTGCGGATCTCTGTAATGCGGTTGAAAAATCCCTTGCCGGCACAATCGGCAGCGCCGCCGCTTATAACGCCCTGAAACGGAAAATAATCTTCACTCCTGCGGAAACCAAGGCCCTGCAGGACGCATACGGCGAGATTCTTGCATCGTTAAGCCTTACTCCTGAGGATCTGAAGAAAAAAGTTGATTATTACAAGGACCGGGAAAATCTGATTACAACCCATGCCGAAGAACTCCAGGAAAAGCTTATTCAACTCAAAGATCAGATCCGGCAGAGGAAGCTCTCCGAAGAAGCATTACGGGACAGCGAGGAACGCTTGCAGGCGATACTGGACAATACCTCGGCAATCATCTACCTCAAAGACACCGAGGGTAAATATATCCTCATAAACCAGCAGTTTACAAAAATATTCAATGTTAAGGCCGAAGAAACAATCGGCAAAACAGACCATGAAATTTTTGCAGCGGAAATTGCCACCCAGTTCTGGACAAACGACCGGCTGGCCCTTGCGGAAAACCGGCTGTGCCAGATGGAAGAAACAATACCCCAGGATGACGGCCTCCACTATTATCTTTCAGTAAAATTTCCCCTGTATGACCATGCAACCATGATCAACGGCATCTGCGGCATTTCAACGGACATCACGGCTCTCAAAAAAGCCGAAAGCCAGCTCCGGCGCCTTTCCGGAAGCATCATGGACAGCCAGGAAAAAGAGCGCAGCGCCATTGCCAGGGAACTCCATGATGAACTGGGCCAGATCCTCACCGCCCTGCGCCTGGACTCAAAATGGATTCAGAACCGCCTGCAAAACGCCGACAACCCAGGCTCGGAACGGGCACAGTCGATGACCGAACTCATTGATAAGACCATCGACGAGGTGCGCGGCATGGCCACGCGCCTCCGCCCCGGCGTTCTTGATGATCTTGGCCTTATCGATGCCCTTGAATGGCTCACCAATGATCTGGAAAAGCGCAGCGAATTCTCCTGCACCTTTTCCCATAATGAGGTGCCCCAGGTAAGCGACGCCATTGCAACCGCGGCCTACCGGATTACCCAGGAGGCGCTGACCAACGTCACCAGGCATTCCGGGGCAACCCAGGTGGATGTGGCGCTGAGATACCAGGAAGGGGCTTTAACCCTGGCGATTCAGGATAACGGCCAGGGCTTTGACATGCAGAAGCTTGAAGAATCCGAGGGACTCGGGGTAACCGGCATGAAGGAGCGGGCTACCCTCATCGGCGGCAACGTTGCCATCGACTCACAGCCAGGGCTGGGAACCACGGTGTATGTACAGATCCCCACGCAACTCACCGACGGCGTTCTGCATTGGGCGCAAATCATTCCGGTCTGAAATTCACGAAATACATTGCCTCTACCAACCCATCATGATCCCGGGCCTGCCTTCTACCTTGTCATCTTCCCTATCATTGTTGTTTATAATTTCTTGACTTTGTTTCTCCTGTAATCCTAACATTACCAGTAAGGTTGAAAACTACTTTATGTGAGCAATAACTTTATTCAGTATTCCCTCGGATAATGTCACGCCTATATCAGACACTTTAAAACTGAATCCGCAGGTTGCTTACACCGGGATGCATGATGCGAGGCGGAATCCTCTATCGGCACCCGGACATGTAATAACGGAGCGGTAAGCGTTCGGCGGAAATCCGGATAGAGGAAAGATTATGAACCTGGCTGATCGAAACAGGCCCCCAAAAAAAAACATACTTTTTCTCGGCCTGTTCTTCGCGGCCCTACTTGTCGTGATTTTCTTGCTTTTCCAGTCAAGGGAAAAAGAGACGATCAAAATCGGCGCCATCATCTCGCTCTCGGGCTATGGCAGCCACCTGGTGGACCTGCGGGATGCCATGCTCCTGGCAGTTGACGAGATTAACTCCCAGGGTGGTGTAAACGGCCGTAAAATCGAATTGCTTATCGAAGATTCCAAAACAGATCCTGAAGAGGCTAAAGCGGCCTTTGAACGTCTTGAGAACGGCAGTAAAAAACCGGTGCTCTATGTTTCCACCCACAGCAATGTCAGTATAGCACTGGCACCCTTGGCAGCCAAGCATCAGGTAGTGCTGGTTGGCCTGAACACCTCGGCACCTGAATTCATCAAAAATGAGTGGGTATACCGACATTTCATTACTGCCGGGGAAGAGGGCAGAGTGGCGCAGCGTCTGCTCAGTGAATTAAAAGTGCAGTCCCTTGGAATATTCAACCTGGATGACCCCTACGGTAACTCCGTGGTGGAAGCACTTGAAAAAAATCTGGCCGATACGGGCGTAAAGATAATAAAAACCGTCTTTCAGAATGATGTTCAGGACATGACCCCCCAGATTGAAGCCGTGCAAGGGATGCAGGCCGTTTATCTGGCCGGCTTCGTTAAGCACGTTGCCATGGGGATCAGACAACTCCGGCAAGCGAATTATCAGGGGATTATTATAACACCCAGCGGCGGCGCCAATCCAAAGGTCACAACTCTCCCTGAAGCTGAAGGAGTCTACGTTTTGGCTCCCATTGTTTACAATCCGAATTATCAATTTGCCAGAGATTTCCAGGAAAAATTCGAATCCACATACAACAAACCATTCAGCCACAATGCCGCCAATGGGTACGATTTTGTTAAAATTTTTGCCGGGTTGATTGATGAGCAGGAGGTTTCGCGCAGGAACATCAAGCACATACTTGACCAGGGCTTTATGTATTCAGGAGTTCTGGGCTATCAGGAACTTGAGCCCGGTGGCCAGGAGATTCTGTTGCCTCTCCATCCCACCCGAATTCAGGACGGCAACTTAACTTTTCTCAGAAAAAATTATAGATGAAGATAAGCACAAAATTATATGCCGGGTTTCTGCTTGTGCTGGCCTTGACCGCAGCCCTTGGTTTTCATATATCCTCCATGAACAGCAAATCCCTGTTAGAAAATGTGGGCAGGGAGGCTGTTTTTGAAGCTGAAGGGATCATGAAAAGGATTGATCAGAGCATTCACGACAAGATTATGGAAGTTGGGGCTGCCACCAGGCGCAACTGGGTAATCTCGATTGTCGCAGCATCAAACACCCGGTTTGAACAGCTGGAGAACATTGAAGATTATCTTGCTGAAATGGAAAGTCAATGGACTGGAGCTTCCAGCGATATGGCAAATACTGTGCAGCAGGAACTGATGTCCAACGACCTGGCCAATGAACTCCGGGATGAGTTTATAACCTTTCACGAAACCAAGGATGGCAATCGGAGTCTGGCCAATATTCTGATAACCAACCGATATGGCGCAAGTATCGCCCAAACCGACCAGATCGACCACTTCCGGCACGATACAGAGACATGGTGGCAGGAATCGAAACAGCAGGAGATGTACATCGAAGAACTGGGGGGTATGAATAAAATTTCGCATACCCAAGGGATTCCGGTATCTTTCCGTATCGTTGATGACACAAACAATTTTTTTGGAATGCTTAAGACGGAAATAGATATTAAGGCGAAAATCCGCTCAGTAGAGCTTGCCACCAAACATTACAAAACCTCCCAGATTACGCTACTTACCTCGGACGGCAGAGTCATTTACAGAACCAGACCGTACCGGTTCATGGAGGATTTTTCCTCCTGGAAATATTTTAACCGGCTGCAGGGGAAAGATAATTCATTCGCAGGCATTTCCCAGGGGAACAAGGAAAAACTGTATTCCTTCTCCAGGTCCAAGGGGTATAAGCATTATCCCGGGTCAGGTTGGATACTGATGGTGGAAAATGACCTGGATGAGGTTATGGCACCAGCCCGTTCCCTGCGAAACAAAATTGTTATTACTACCCTGATATTGATTCTGCTGGGACTTCTGCTTGCATTTTTTATTTCGCAAACCATTATCCGTTCCCTGTCCAAGTTACGTGAGGGGGTTGAACGGATCGGCAAAGGAGACCTGGCTCATAAAATAGAACTAGATACCACTGATGAAGTTGGCCAACTGGCCCACTCCTTCAATGAAATGACCCGGAACCTTAAAAATATTACTGCTTCCCGGGACGAGTTAGAGACAGAAATAGCCCAACGTAAACAGGTGGAAAAAGAACGGACAAAGCTCACCGCCGAAATCACCAGAAAAAACATGGAACTGGAACAGATCGTCTACGTCACCTCCCATGACCTGCGTTCGCCTCTGGTTAATGTGCAGGGGTTCAGCAAGGAACTCGAGAACGCCATTAAGGAGCTTGTGGATGTTTACGAGGACGGAGAAATTTCCGGGGAAGAAGCAAAAAAGAAGGTTGCCCCGTTACTGCTGGAAGATATCCCTGAATCCCTTAAATACATCCAGAAAAGCATCGACAAAATGGATGCGCTGCTTGCCGGTCTCTTGGGCCTGTCGCGCCTTGGCCGCGCTATTCTCGACATAGAGGATTGCGACATGGACAGATTGATGAAGGATGTCCTCGCATCAGTTGAATACCAGATCAATGCCTCCGGGGTAATTGTTGACCTAAGCCCGCTCCCGCCGTGCAGAGGAGATGCAGACCAGCTCAACCAGGTTTTCTCAAACATTATTGATAACGCCTTAAAATATTTTGATCCGGATCGCCCTGGTCGAATCAGTCTTTCCGGGCAGATTAAGAATGGGCGTGCCGTTTACTGCGTGACAGATAACGGCATCGGCATTGCTGCCGAACATCAGAATAAGATATTTGAACTGTTCCACCGACTCAATCCCGCCGCAAGTTCAGGCGAGGGTTTAGGCCTGAATATCATCAGCCGTATTCTCGAAAGACAGGATGGCAAGGTATGGCTGGAGTCGGAACCTGGAAAAGGCAGCAGCTTTTATGTGGAATTACCGGGACAAGAGATAGGCTAGAAGTCCTTCGATACAAATCAGGAGCACAAAACATGAAAAAAGAAATGACAGTCATTATAACAGATGACGATGAGGGCCACGCCGCCCTTATCCAGAAAAACCTGAAACGGGCGGGAATCAATAATACCATCCTGCATTTCAAGGATGGCCAGGAGGTGCTGGATTTTCTATTCAGAAAGGGGAATGGACCTCAGAGAGAACCAGATACTCCCTACTTGCTGCTCCTGGATATCCGAATGCCGAAAATCGACGGCATTGAGGTTTTAAAACAAATTAAGGCAGACAAGGAATTGCGCAAAATACCGGTGATCATGGTGACCACCACGGATGATCCGCAGGAGGTGAATCTCTGCCACAGTCTGGGTTGCAGCAATTATATAACCAAACCCGTTGATTCCAATAAGTTTGTCGAGGCAATCAAGCAACTGGGGCTTTTTCTGTTGGTTGTTGAGATCCCCCACATTAACGGCAAAAACAAATAGGCTTGGAAGAGTTGCAATGGAAAACACCATAAAAATTTACGAGGATAACAGTCTACCGATCTTAGTGGTTGAAGATGACGAAGGCCTGAATCATTTAATCGTCAAAATCCTGCGCAAAGCCGATCTACAGGCCGAGGGCGTCCATACCGGCAAGGAGGCGATAACCAGGATGCTTGATGGGTTTCAGGGCTTCATGCTGTTGGATTATCTGCTGCCGGATATGACGGGCAAAGATGTCGTGACAAGGCTCATCGCCGAGCAAAAAAAAGTTCCCTTTATCATCATGACCGGCCATGGCGACGAAAAGATAGCTGTGGAAATGATGAAATTCGGCGCCAGAGATTACCTGATCAAGGACGCCAAGTTCATCAATTTGCTGCCCAGAATTCTGAAAAGGGCTATCAGGGAACTGACAACAGAACAAAAACTCACCAGGAGCGAACAGCAGCTGGAAATCCGCAATAAAATCAATGAGATTTTCCTCACCAAACCGAATGATGAAATGTATGCCGATGTATTGGATGCCGTACTTGAAACAATGAAAAGTCCGTACGGAGTGTTCGGATACATCAATGCGGCGGGCGACCTGGTTGCTCCGTCAATGACCAGGCACGTCTGGGATCAATGCCGAATCTCGAACAAGCAAATTGTCTTTCCAATAGAAACCTGGGGAGATAGCAGCTTTCCCCGGGCAATCCGGGAAAAGAAATCCAACTATTCCAACGAGAAATCCAGCCACACTCCAAAAGGGCACATTAAAATAAAGCGCCATATTTCCATGCCCATCCAACTGAACGGCGAAGTGATCGGACTCTTTCAGGTTGCCAACAAAAAAACCGCCTACACCGAGAACGATGTGGCAATGCTGGAAATTATCGGTAGCATTGTTTCTCCGGTACTCAAGGCCAGGCTGGAACAGGCAAAAAGTATAAATGAGCTTCTGATTGAAAAGAATCAGCAGGCGGACGCGATTCAGGTCCTGGCCATCCTGAACCAGCCCACCAGGCAACTGGAGGCTATCCATGAGGTCATAAAGCTGATCAGAAAATTCACCGGCGCCGAAGCTGTTGGAATTCGCCTGAAAGATGGCGAGAATTTCCCCTATTACCAGACAACAGGTTTTTCGCAGGAATTTGTCGATATGGAAAACGAGCTTTGCGCCCAAGATCAGGACGGAGGCATTCTTCGTGATAACCAGGGTAAGGCAATCCTTGAATGCATGTGCGGCTATGTCATCAGCGGCAGAACCGACCCAACACAGCCGTTTTTCACCAGGGGCGGCAGCTTCTGGACGAACAGTATCAGCCATCTCCTTGCCTCGAACACAGAAATATCTCAGCTGGATCGCATGCAAAACTGCTTCGATAGTATGGGTTACGAATCCATGGCACTAATCCCTTTTCAGATCCAAACAGAAACCGTGGGTCTTCTCCAGTTGAGCGACCACCGCAGGGATATTTTCACTGTTGAAATGATTGAATTCCTCGAAGGTCTGACTGCAAACATTGCCGTGAGCCTTGCCCGCAGGTGGGCCGAAGAAAATTTACTGGAAAGCGAAAAGCAGTTACTCCAGGCGCAGAAGATGGAGGCCGTTGGCACGCTTGCCGGCGGCATAGCCCATGATTTCAATAATATGCTGAGCGTCATAAACGGCTATGCCGAGATATCTTTGTGCAGCCTCAATCCCGTTGATCCGCTTTACAAGGACATCCAGGAAATTTTAAAGGCCGGAAAACGTTCGGCGGAACTGACACGGCAGTTACTGGCTTTTGCCAGAAAACAGACCATCAACCCCAAGGTGCTGAATCTAAACGACCTGCTGGAATTCTCCCAGAAGATGCTGGGACGGCTTGTGGGTGAGGATCTTGATCTCCAGATTATTTCCGCTGCCGATCTCTGGAATGTTTCAATCGATCCTTCTCAGTTTGATCAGATTATCACCAATCTGGCGGTCAACGCCCGTGACGCCATTCATGGAGTTGGAAAAATAATCGTGGAAACCGCCAATATGTCGCTGGATAAATCATATTGTCAGATGCATCAAGGCTTCATCCCCGGTGACTTTGTGATGCTATCCTTCAGTGATAGCGGTGTCGGCATGGATGACGATATCAAGGAACATATCTTTGAACCTTTCTATACCACCAAAGCGGAAGGAAAGGGAACCGGACTCGGCCTTTCCACCGTATTCGGGATCGTCAAGCAAAGCAATGGATTCATGAATGTGTACAGTGAACCAGGAAAGGGCACAACCTTCAAAATATACCTGCCAAAATTTTCAGGTGCTGTGGATGAAACTACAGTGTCCACCGGCATAGAACATTTAAACGGCACTGAGACAGTACTGATCGTCGAGGATGAGATTCAGATTCTTCAATTAGCAGGCAGAATACTGAGCACGCTCGGCTATACCACCCTCATGGCGGCCACTCCAGATGAGGCCTGCCTGCTTGTTGAAAAATACGATAAGCCAATACACCTGCTTCTGACTGATGTGGTGATGCCCACCATGAACGGCAGGGAGTTGATGGAAAAAGTTGAAGCTATTAAGCCTGAAATCAAAACCATTTTCATGTCTGGATATACGGCAGATATAATTGTTCACCGCGGTGTGCTGGCCCAAGGAATACATTTTGTACAGAAACCATTCAGCCAGAAGATTCTTGCAAACAAGGTCAGAATGGTCCTTGATGGTACGGTTGAATCCTGATTTGAACAACCACCGATGCAGGAGAAACATCATATGTCTATTACAGCAAGCGAAAGTATTTTAATTGTCGACGATGAGCAGCAGCTCTGTGACTTGTTGTCGCGTTTGCTTGAAAAGGAAAGCTATTCCTGCCGGACGGTGAACAGTGGAAATGACGCACAGGCTCTTCTTGCAGAGGATGATTTTGCCCTCATTTTGCTGGATGTCGAAATGCCGGAAATGAATGGTTTGCAACTTCAAGAAATAATACGGGATAAATACCCTGATATTGCAATAATTATGGTTTCAGGAGTGGATGACAGGGAGATTATTTTCCAGGCCCTTAAAAATGGTGCGTATGGTTATATAATCAAGCCCATTGAGCAGATGGAGGTCATCATCAATGTGAAAAACGCCCTCCGACTGCGTAAGCTTGAAATTGAGAACAGAGAATACCAGATTGAACTCGAACGCCTGGTGGATGAACGGACCTTTGAACTCCGGAAGGCATACAAGGAGCTGCAATCCTCCCAGGAGCAGCTGATCCAGCAGGAAAAGCTTGCCACCATCGGCCATCTTGCCGCAGGCGTGGCCCACGAAATAAAAAACCCCACCGGTTATATCGGCAGCAATCTCGGCACCATGAACAAGTATCTCGACAAGTTTTCCGAATTTATCGAGATGCAGGACCAGACGGTTCAGGACCTGCCCGCTGAAAAGATAACCGAACTGCGCCAGGCCAGGAAAAAACTCAAAATCGATTTCGCCATGGAGGATGCCCGGGACATAATCTCCGAGTGCCTGGAGGGAGTTGAGCGAATCAAGAAGATTGTCGAGGGGCTCAAATCATTCTGCCGCAAAGAACAGGATACTTCGCGCCCCGTCAACATCAACGACTGCATGGAAAACGCCCTCACCGTCGCCTGGAACGAGTTGAAGTACAAAGCAACCGTTGAAAAGAACTACGGCGACCTGCCGCAGGTTGAATGTTTCCCGAACCAACTCGGCCAGGTGTTCATGAATCTCCTGGTCAACGCCGCCCATGCCATTAAAGATCAGGGGACGATAACCATCACCACCCGTAAGGACGGCGATGCAGTGCTTGTGTCGATCACCGATACCGGCTGCGGCATGCCGAAATCGATCCAGGAAAAAATCTTCGAACCATTCTTCACCACCAAGGAAGACGGGGTCGGCACCGGCCTGGGACTGAGCATCATCAAGGAAATTGTTGCCAAACATAATGGCGAGATATTCTTGGAGAGTGAAGAAGGGAAAGGTTCAACTTTTACCTTGAGAATTCCCTGTCAGCAGTAAATTTCATGACGGTCCAGCCTGTTTAGCTACCAGTGCGGCTGGTTTCCGATCCGGTAGTTTGACACCTCCAGGGTATCGCTGATCACGATAAACGCCGTTGGGTCGATATTGTGAACCAGTCGTTTGAGTTGACCGATTTCTGTAAAAGTAATTACCGCGTAAAGGATATGTTCCTCCTTCCTGGTATAGCCGCCCTCCCCTTTGATAATCGTCACCCCGCGCCTGATGTCCTTGAGAATCTCCTGCGATATTTCTTCCCATTGCGCTGAAATGATAAACACCGCCTTCCGCTGGCTGAGGCCGGTAACCACTATATTAATCACCCGGGAACTGACATAGAGAATAATCAGCGTATAGAGCACGCTTTCTATGGAATAATAGACTGATATCAGCAGTAAAACCATGGCATTAATCGCCAGAATCGTAGTCCCCATACTTATGGAAAACCGCTTCAGGAGCATGACCGAGAGAATATCCGTGCCGCCCTGCGATCCGGATGTTCTCAGACAAATCCCGGCTCCTGCCCCAAGAATCAGACCAGCAAGCAAGGCATTCAGCATCCTGTCTTCCAGATTAATGTTGACCTGAACAAATGCGATGGCAAGGGTCAGAGAAAGGGTGCCGAAAATGCTGTAAACAAAGAAGCGCCGCCCCACCGCCATCCAGGCCAGGGTAAACAGCGGCACGTTGAGAATCAGATAAATCCAGCCGACGTTGACCCCCGGCATGAATTTATGGATTATCAGTGAGACGCCGGTAATGCCGCCGGTGACGAAATCCTGCGGAATCAGAATGCCGTTGATGGCGATAGCGCAAAGGGCGCTGCCAACAGGAAATAAAATGATATCCCGCAACAACTGTTGGGGTGAAAGAAAAAGCGCCTGGGGTTTATTCTTCATATGCATAATAGTATCCTGATAACGGCTTATAGGCAGTAGTTCAAAAAAAATTTCTTGAGTTTTGCGGTCGGAAAAGTACGGTGTGCATCCTGACTCAGGATGACACATAGCTTAACGTATCTCCCCTGACTTCGTAAGGAGTTTTTCCCTTCAGTCCGGAATCGACCTGTTTGATTAAATAATTTTCCCGGATCATTAATTTCTTCTCCTCTCTGACAGAATCATTTAATTTGATAGTATTCATTTAATAAATTCAGTTTTATGCCGATCAGGCATTTAAACCTCCTCATTATTCAGAATCGATTTATCAACCGGATAATTCATGAAATCTACATGCAACAACTATAGACTTGCCAAGATGAAATCCCTGCTCACCCGGGTGTTTGTTCTTTCTTTGTGCTTTACAATGATCTCCTGCGGCGGCGGCGACCAGGACCCTCCTGCTCAAACATCTGAAAACACGACCTCCGGCTCAGCTGAATACAGCGCCAGCATTGGCCCTGCAGGCGGCTCGCTTGAGGTCACTGATCCTGCAAGTGATCTGTACGGCGCAAAAATCATCGTGCCCCAGGGCGCCCTCACGACTACGCAGGAAATTACCATTTCCAGTGCCAGCAATGTCGGGAGCCTCCCAAACGCTTTAATTTACACGGGGTCTTCAGCCAAATTCGGCCCGGCTGACCTGGTATTTGAAAAACCGGTGACCCTGGTTCTGCCATACGCCGATATCGACAGCGACGGCTATGTGGACGGCACCGGTTATTCCGAATTGACTGTCGGAGCCATGTATGCCGACCCGACAAAGGAAACCTGGGAAGTATTCACCGTTATTTCGCGTGACACTGAAACAAACCGGGTGACTATCCAGACAAATCATTTCAGCACCTATCTGACCTATGTGGGTGAAACCACGCCGCCGGATACCGGAGGAACAGACCCAACCGCCACCACTTTTCTACCCGGTGAGCACTTTACCGCCAATCCGGTATTCACCTATAGCAAAGACGGCAGTCAGACCATGATCCGCCAGGAACCACCCTATTATTATTTATCCGTCCTCAGGTGGGAAGATGAGATGACCTCCAACCTTGATTCCCATCTTACCAGAACCAAGAACGGCTTACCCTGCACAATCAATGCGGATTTCTTTTCCTGCACCTTTGACGCCGCGACGATCTTCCCCAAGATTCAACAATCCGGCAATGCCGGGCTCTGGAACTGGAACTGCGAATACGTTATCGAACACACCATTTTAAAAAATTACGAGGTCAGGGATGATGCTTCTCTTGATCTGGATACTGCCGGAAGAATTTACTGCGACATTAACGCAACCGATGAAACCACTGTGACCATTAACTGGGGCTTCGATGTCAACGAAGAAATCTATTACTTCACTTCCAATACCGGCCTTGGACACATGCTGGCCATCAGAATCTGGGCAAATTACCAGGAATAAGCCATTGCGAATGGTCCTGTAAACATCGCAATTCATACCAGAACTTTTTTCGGCCCCCCCTTTTCCCGCACCCCATCTCAAGTTATATTTCATTAACGAGAAATGAGATATTCTCTTTTTCGATGAATTTCTATACAATCAAAGAAAAATTCAACGATTGATGACTTACGGATTTAATTAATGCTGAACATTCTCGAATATACCCCCATCCCGCAATTTGCCATCGACCTCCACCATAAAATTACTTTCTGGAACAAGGCCTGCGAACTTCTTACAGGCCTCAAGGCCGCGGAAATGATTGGCACAGACAGACAATGGGTTCCCTTTTATCCTGAAAAAAGACCCACAGTTGCCGATCTTATTCTCACAAACGACTTTGAAAACTTCCTCGAACTGTACAAGGATAAATTCCCGGCGGTCTCAAATATCATTACCAACGCCTGGGAGGCAACTGATAAATTCGAAAACATCGGCAACCGGCTGCGCTACATCTATTTTCTTGCAGCACCGATCACCGACCCGGGCGGTAAAATTATCGGCGCCATTGAAACACTTCAGGACATAACAACCCAGAAACTCCTCGAGCTGAGCCTGCACAACGAATCAGAACAACTGCGAAAAGAAAATCTCACACTGCGGTCCGCCATGAAACACCCTTACCGATTCGGGGATATCATCGGCAAAAGCAAAGCAATGCAGGAAGTCTACAAGCTCATTCTCAAAGCTGCGGCAACCGACACCAATGTAATCATCTCCGGTGAATCAGGAACCGGCAAAGAACTTGTGGCACGGGCCATCCACGATCTGAGTCCACGCAAAGACCATGAATTCGTTACGGTAAATTGCGGCGCAATCCCGGAGAATCTCATCGAAAGTGAATTCTTCGGATACAAGAAAGGCGCCTTCAGCGGTGCGGACAGCGACAAGGATGGACTTCTGGATCTTGCCGACCAGGGAACTCTTTTCCTAGATGAAGTCGGGCAAATAAGTTTAAGCATGCAGGTTAAATTGCTGCGGGTGCTTGAGGACGGCGGCTATACTCCGGTGGGCAGCAACCGGGTCCGGAAACCCGATATTCGCTTTATTGCCGCAACCAATACGAATCTCAATGAAATGGTTGCCAAGGGCCGGATGCGTGAGGATTTCTTTTATCGAATTCACATTATTCCCATCCATATTCCTCCTTTGCGGGAACGAAAAGAGGATATTCGTCTGCTGGTGGATTTTTACTGGGAAGAATTCGGCTCTTCCACAAAAAGACCTCTTATTCCGGAAAGCGCCCGCGAGCTTCTCCAGAAACACGACTGGCCCGGCAATATCAGAGAACTGCAGAATGTGCTGCATCGCCTGCACACCCTTAATACAATTGAGTTACCTGAGAAGATAAAAAAAACGAGTCTCATAAAACAACAGATTGACAGTCCTGCCGGCACAACACAGTCATCCCACGATCTGGGATCAGGTCGGGCCCAGTTTGAAAAACAATTTATTACTGAAAAACTTCAACAATTTCAATGGCATAAAACTAAGACAGCAGCCGAAATGGGCATATCGAGAAAAACCCTTTTTCGAAAAATGAAAAAACTGGGCCTCCTTTAGAAATCCACCGCCTGAAAATAATTTTGCAATTCAGCCTCGACTTCTGAAATTTCCGGGTTGACAGGATTTCATCAAGCCGATCAAGTAACAAAAAGCCCCATAAAGGGACACATTCGCCCCATTCCATGGACTTCCACTGCAACCCGATATAACCACCAAATACTCCTGAAAACGGGTCAACAACGACCCTCTTCATCTGCATCGATTCCTGCCAGAAAGACTCATCATCATACAGAATACATCAGAATTACACATGATTAAGAATAGTTACTACTCCGGCATGCCTTTTGCTATTGAAAGATATTACACAGGCAGAATACAACAAATACTCTCTGATTGGCTGCATCGCATCAGCCCTTCAATCGATAAACTAGATTAAGGTCCGACGGTTTGAAGAGTTTAGCAATACATATGAGACCAGGAAATCTTATGCGAAAAGAATCTTTTAAAGTGATATTCCCTTCATTCTTGACGCTGGTATTGTTTGCCGCGGTGCTCTTCGGCATTATCCTTCCGACATTCAATACCTCGCTCATGGACAAGAAAAAGGAGAAAATCCAGGATCTGACCCAGACTGCCTGGCATATAATGGATTATTACTATGAGCAGGAAAAATCAGGAAAACTCAGCCGCGAACAGGCTCAGGGGCTGGCTGCACAGGTAATTGGTAAATTACGCTATGGAGCGGACAATAAGGATTATTTCTGGATCAATGACCAGAAGCCGGCAATGATCATGCATCCATACCGTCCGGAGCTTAACGGTACCGACCTCTCTGATTTTCATGATCAGAAGGGCAAGCATCTCTTCGTGTCGTTTGTTGAAACAGTCCAGAAATATGGTTCAGGTTTCGTGCCATACATGTGGCAATGGAAAGACAATGAAAACGCAATCGTCCCGAAACTTTCCTTTGTGAAAGGCTATACCCCATGGGACTGGATCATCGGCACCGGGGTTTATCTTGAAGACGCCGAGCAGGAGATCTCTTCCATAACCCGCAATGTCATAAAATTTTCTCTGTCGATCCTCCTGGTAACCCTGTTTATTTCCTTTTATATCATCAGGCAGAGTCTGAAGCATATACAGAAGAAACAAGGGGCCGAAGCAGAATTAAGTCAATATCGCGCCCAACTGGAACAGCTTGTTGAGCAGCGCACAACCGAGCTTGCGTTAACCAACAAACAACTCCAAAACGAGATCAGCGAACGGCAGCTCCAGGAAAATGCGCTGCGCGAAAGTGAAGAACGATACCGATCTGTTTTCAAAGCGGCAAATGATTCCATTTTCACCATGAAGGATCACCGCTGCCTTGACTGTAATTCCAAAACACTGGAAATGTTCGGCTGCTCCAGGGATGAATTCATCGGCTGCATACCATACAACTTTTCCCCCGATACCCAGCCGGACGGCCAGAACTCACAACAGAAAGCGACAGAACTCATCAACCGCGCCTTGTCGGGAATCGCACAGATTTTTGACTGGGTCCATACCCGCGCCGACGGCAGGGAATTTGAAGCGGAAGTGTCCTTAAACAGGATAGTGCTGTCCACAGATACCATTGTCCAAGCAATTGTCCGCGATGTAACCCAGCGAAAAAGAATGGAACAGGGACTTTTCAAAACCCAGAAGCTCGAAGCAATCGGCATCCTGGCAGGAGGAATTGCCCATGACTTCAATAATCTGCTTACTGCTATCGTGGGAAATATCTCTCTGGTAAAAATGGCCTACAAGCCTGAGGATAAAGAATATCAACGACTCATGCAGAGCGAAAAAGCCTCTTTCCGGGCCAGGGATCTGACCAGACAGCTGCTGACCTTTTCCAAGGGTGGAACGCCGATCAAGGAGACAACATCAATCCTTGATCTTATAAAAGATTCCAGCAATTTCATTATTCGCGGCACCAATGTCAAATGTGACTATCATCTGCCGGAGAACCTCAATCCGGTGGAAGCCGATAAAAGCCAACTCTATCAGGTAATCCAGAACCTGATAATTAATGCCTGCCAGGCCATGCCATCGGGTGGAACCATTACCATTCAAGCAAAAAACGAAGTTGTTACAGAAAAAGACAACCTCCCGGTAAAAAATGGCGCTTTTGTTAAAATCTCTCTTGCAGATGAAGGAAAAGGCATCGCCCCCGACAACATCGAAAAAATATTCGACCCCTATTTTACCACCAGGGAACAGGGAAGCGGTCTCGGACTTTCCATTTCCTATTCCATCATTAAAAAGCATGGCGGATGTTTACTGGTTGAATCTGAACTGGGGGTTGGCTCAGTTTTCCATATCTATCTTCCTGCGTCAGAGAAAACAGCACACCAGAAGATTCATCAGGAAAGTGAAATAAGTCTAAAGGGATGCGGCAGGATCCTGGTTATGGACGATGAAGAATTAGTCAGAGATTTTAGTGTCCGGATGCTTGAACATCTTGGATACCAGGTGGATACCGCCAGTGAAGGACAGGAGGCCCTTGACCTTTACCAGGAAGCAATGGCACAGGGAAATCCCTTTGATGTTGTTATCATGGATCTGACTATTCCCGGCGGCATGGGTGGAGTGGATGCCATCAGGAAGCTCATCGAGATTGATCCGGAGGTTAAGGCCATTGTTTCCAGTGGATATGCAAATGATCCTGTAATGTCAAATCATGAAGAATATGGTTTCTGCGGCGTAATCCCGAAGCCATACGATCTGACAATCTTCAGCAGAACGTTAAAACAGGTTCTGTCTTTAAAGAAAAAATAACGAATAATCAAACTCTCTCCATGGATTTCCAAACCGCTTTCCTTTACTCTTTTTTCATGGTTATTTGACAAGATCAGCAAGCCAGCCTATATTCTATCAACTCAGAACGACTTATCCTTGAAACCAAACAATAAAGGACGTACCCATGCCCAAAGTAATTGCCATGGCCGGCAAGGGCGGCACCGGAAAAACCACCCTTTCCGCCCTGCTCATAAAATATCTCCTCCAAAGAAAACTCACCCCCGTCCTTGCCGTTGACGCGGATTCCAACGCCAATCTCAACGAGCTTCTGGCAATCAAAATCGGCAGGACAATCGGCCAGATCAGAAAGGGAATCAAGGACGAACTGCCGCCAAATATTACCCGGGACCAGTATATGGAAATGCAGGTGCATCAGGCATTGATCGAGGAATCCGGCTACGATCTTCTGGTCATGGGCCAGCCCGACGGCCCGGGATGTTATTGCGCTGCGAATCAATACCTGGCGATGACCATGGACCATCTTGCCTCTAATTACAAATATATCCTGGTGGATAACGAGGCTGGCATGGAACACTTAAGCCGGATGAATCTGCGCAGCATCGATCATCTCCTGGTGATCTCCGACCCGTCTTCCCGTGGAATTCTCACCGCCCGGCGGATTGCCGAACTCACCGGCCCGCTGGCCCTGGAAATCCACCATAAACACCTGATCGTCAACCGAGCGCCCGTCCCTGCCCCGGAAGCGCTCATTGCCAAAATCAATAAAGCAGCCAGCGAAAGCGATCTGCCCCTTGCAGGAATGTTACCAGCAAGTGACACACTGGTGGAACAGGAACTGGCCGGAGCCTCGTATCTTACCCTTGCCGATGATAGCGATATCGTCAAACAGGCTTTTGCTATATTTGATACGATCCTGAACTAGTGTCGGTCAAGCAATTGGGCATGCACTAATTAAACTCTTTATAATAGGATTTTGACATGAGACAGAAAAAGATGTTTTTTATCGTACTTGCTTGCTTTGCCGCCTCCCTTTTTCTCGGGTCCCAAGGCTTCAGCAAGGACAAGGAAGACCAATCATTTCTTGACGGCATGAAACAGGCGGGAAAGGAACTCAAAGAAGTCCCCGGCGAGCTTAAAGAGGGTTTCAAAACCACCGGCAAGGACATGAAAAAAGCCGGGAAAGAGATCAAAAAAGACGTCAAAGAAGAATCAAAAGAAATCGCCGACGGATCCAAGAAAAATTTCAAGGAAACCAAGAAGGAATCAAAGAGCCTCTGGAAAAAATTTAAAAACAAACTCGGATTTGACGACTAATTCGACGATATAATGAATAATTTCCAAATCCACTCCTCACAACATACAAAAAAACTTCTCCAGGATCTGTAAAACACCACAAAAAACGCCCAACTACTACTTTGTGGCACTTGTTTCCCGTCAGACACTTCTATATACTTTTATCAAATTACAACCATTCTTTATTAATGGGAGGCCTCTCTTATGACCAATGAGGTTGTATGCAAAATACTTCTGTAACCTCCTGCCGGATTTGATCGCCCCTGCAGGAGGATCTCATTCTCATCCCAAAGCTTATCCATAACGGGTTTGCCCCCTATTAATTCGGGTAACTCCCCAATCCGGGGATTACCTGACACCAGGAGGGTAGAACATGAAAACAAGTTCAGTCATGAAATATGTTTCCATCTGTTGTGCTGTTGTTGCAGTCGGGATGTTTGGCTATGTGGTGAATGCCTCCAACATGACATCGTATATTTCAAGCGACCCGAAGGTATGCATCAACTGCCATACGATGAATACCGAATATGCAACCTGGCAGCACAGTTCGCATCGGAGTCAGGCCACCTGCGTGGACTGTCATCTCCCCAAAGAGTCGCTGATTGACAAGATTTTCGCAAAATCCAGGGACGGCTTCATCCACTCAAAGGCCATGACCTTCCGCTCCTATGATCACAATATCAGAATAAGTGAAAACGCCGCAGAAAGGATTCAGGCCAATTGTATCCGATGCCACATGGAAGCAGTTTCCCAGATCATCGAAAACAGCAGGCTTTATTCCATGGACAAAGACACCATGCAGGTCGACCGAAAATGCTGGGATTGTCACCGGACAGTGCCGCACGGCAACACAAAGGGACTCACCGCTACTCCGGACAACCTGGGAGTCAAGGAAGCATTAACACTTTAACAAAAGAGAGGGTGAGTAATGAAAAAAACAACAATGCTTACAATTGTTTCAGTGGCGGTCATTGTTCCGTTGTTTTTACTTGCAGTTTCAATCAATGAAAACAAGGCCGAACAAAAGGCGATCAATGCAGTGCCGGAAATCAAACGACTGGAATCAAAGAGTGCCGAGTGGGGAAAGCATTATCCGCGTCAGTACGATTCATACCTGCAGACCAGAAAAAGCGATGAAATAACCGACATGCTCAAAAAAAATCCGGCCCTGGTGGTCATGTGGGCCGGCTATGGTTTTTCCAAGGATTACAATGCACCCCGCGGCCATCATTACATGCTTGAGGACAACATTAACACCTTGAGAACCGGCGCTCCGGTGGACGCCAAGACCGGCCCCATGCCAACCGCATGCTGGACCTGCAAGTCTCCTGATGTTCCGAGGCTTATTGATAAAATCGGCGAGAACGATTTTTTCACCGGCAAATGGGCGCGGCACGGCAGCGAGATTGTAAATCCGGTGGGGTGTGCTGACTGCCATGACAACAAGACCATGAAGCTGACGATCACCCGGGATTTCCTTAAACGGGCGCTGGATCTGGAAGGCAGCCTCAAGGTTGCCGACGCAACACACCAGGATTACAGAACCCTTGTGTGCGCGCAGTGTCACTCCGAATACTATTTTAAAAAAACCGAATGGACTGATGCGGATGGCAATAAGCAAGAGGCAGGCGTTGTAACTTTTCCATGGGAAAACGGTTTAAGCGTTGAGGCCATGGAAAAATATTATGACGACAGGAATTTTTCTGACTGGACCCATAAAATCAGCAAAACACCGATGCTTAAAGCCCAGCATCCGGGTTATGAAATGTTCAAAACCGGCGCCCACGGGCTTAATGGCGTGGCCTGCGCTGATTGCCACATGCCATATGTCCGGGAAGGCGGGGTTAAATATTCCTCCCACAATGTCGACAGCCCCCTTGATCATGTAGCCAACACCTGTCTGAACTGCCATGGTTCTGATGAGAAAACACTTCGGGAGACGATTGCCAAAAAGCTGGAAAGAAAAGATGAACTCAACAAAACCGCAACGGAGGTAATCGCCAAAGCACATCTTGAAGCCGGCAGGGCCTGGGATCTTGGTGCATCTGACGCGGAAATGAAGGAAATCCTCCAGGATATCAGGCATGCCCAATGGCGATGGGATTATTCAATCGCCAGTCATGGTTCCTTTTTCCATGCACCTGAGGAAACCCTGAGAATCCTGGGTTCAGCAATCAATAAGGGCCAGGATGCGCGGGTCAAATTACGCACCGTTTTAGCAAAATACAAAGCAGGTGATTATCAGGCCCCGGATTTTTCAACCAAGGAAAAAGCCCAGGTTATAACCGGATTGCCTTTCACGCAACTGGTTACAGAAAAAGAAACTTTCCTGAACACCTTGCGAAAAGAATGGATTGAAGAGGCAACGAAAAAAGGCCTTTATGATCCAAAAACACGCGAGGGCATGGCTTTTAAAACCTCGTACAATTAATCCGGAACAATTCTGTTTACAAAAGACTCCTTATGTATTGCATGGGGAGTCTTTTGTATCTCACGGCCGATGGAAACAATAAAATCAGTCACCCAAAAAAATCCCGCGGCTGTCCGGAAAATTCTCAGTGCCGGAGCGGTCATCATGTGTTAAGGTGTCTGCGAAATTCAGATAAAAAAAGTTTCTTGAACCACAACCACAATTCCGCTCCTTAATCCAAAAACCCCCTTCCTGAAAAAGATTCACTCATGACTCATACCGATCAGCCATCAAATTCCAATTGGACCATTCTTTTTCTCTGCTGGCTGCTTGCTGCCGTTTCCGCCCTGGGCAGCATATTCTTCAGTCATTTCATGGAGCTTCCCCCGTGTGTTCTGTGCTGGTATCAACGAATATGTTTATTTCCGCTTGTTCTGATTCTGCCTTTCGGGCTCTTTCCTTTTGAGAAGAATGTTGTTAAATATACCCTGCCGCTGGCCGGGGCAGGATGGTGTATTGCTTTGTATCATAATCTGCTGTTTTACGGGGTGATTCCGGAAAGCATCCAGCCCTGCCAGCAGGGTGTTTCCTGTACAGACGACCTTTTGAACCTGTTCGGTTTTGTAACCATTCCCCTGCTTTCATTCCTGTCGTTTTCAGTAATCCTGGGATTACTCATCATGCTTAAAAGGAGAACTACTTCATGAAAAATCATCTGCTGTTTATAATTACCGCAATTGTCCTGATTGTGGCGTTTGCGGTCGGGGGGAAATATTTTCAAAACCGGCAGAGTAAAAAAATCGGCTTTCTGGCCCAGGAGAATGCCTCGACCTTTGTCCGCGAACATTCGCAGACTCTGGGCGATGATGATGCGCAGGTCTACCTTGTCGAATTCATGGATCCTGCCTGTGAAACCTGCAGCGCCTTCAGTCCTTTCGTCAAAAAACTCATGGCCGAACATCCCGGAAAAATCAAGCTGGTTATCCGCTATGCGCCGTTCCATCAGGGGGCGGATTATTTTGTGAAAATACTTGAAGCCGCAAGAAATCAGGACAAATACTGGGAGACACTCAATGTCATGTTCCAGAGCCAGCAATACTGGGCAAGCCACCATAATCCTCAGCCGGCTCTGGTCTGGAAATACCTGCCCCGGGCAGGACTCGATCTTGAGCAGATCCGAAAAGATATGAATGATCCGCAGATCGTAAAAATTATTGAGCAGGATCTTGCCGACGCCCAGACCCTTAACGTCAGAAAAACTCCCGGATTTTTTGTAAACGGCAAACCGCTGGTAAATTTCGGCTACCAGCAACTACGTGATCTGGTTGAAGGCGAAGTGCTCGCAACCTACGGAAAATAAAAAACTGCTCTTGTGGTTTACCAAAATATTCACGGACAGATTATGAAAAAAATATTCCCAATCCTGTTGATAGTATTATTGCTCCTGCTTGTTTCCTGCGGTCAGAATGCAAAACAGCCCGGTGTTGCCGAAATCGGCAAACCGGCCCCGGACTTTACCCTTTTTGATCTGGACGGCAAGACCTGGAAGTTATCCGATCTCAAGGGTCAGGTGGTATTTGTTAATTTCTGGGCCACCTGGTGCCCGCCCTGCCGGGAGGAAATGCCTTCCATGCAGACCCTTTACACCTCCATGCCTGCCGACAGATTCAAGATGCTGGCAATCCTTTACAATGATGATCCGGGCCTTGCCGATGTTTTCACCAAGAGGGTCGGCACGACATTTCCAATTCTTACAGATCCAAAAAATGAGGCGGGCAAGGCCTATGGCCTCACCGGAGTCCCGGAAACATTCATCATTGATAAGCAGGGGGTGCTTCGGGAAAAATTCATCGGCCCGGCACAATGGGCCTCTCCTCAGATCCATCAGATGCTGACGAATTTAATAAACCAGTAAGGATATTGCACCATCCCCAACGTCTTACAGATAATCAGCAATATGAAGTTTGCTTTCCTGAATCCGACTTTCCGGAAGCACGATTTTTTAGTCGTGTCACCCTGTTTCCGAAATACTCAAGAATTATCCAAAAACGGTATAATAACTTATTCGCAGCAGATTAGGATCTGAACTTTCTGAGTTGAAAAAACATCAAGCCAACGACTCTCGACTGAAGTCGATAGCGTGAGACACAAATGCTTGATTCCTAATGAGTAACAACAGCAGGATAAGACAACCATGGAAATGCAAGTGTATAAAAAAACATTTTTATTACTCATAATTATATTGTCCATATTCATACTCGGATTGATTGACTTGCGAACAGGATTCGAACTTAATTTCTTTGTATTTTATTTCATACCGTTGTGCCTTGCAGCTTTATTTTTCGGAATTGAACTGGGAATTGCTTTTTCAATAATCTGTGCACTTGTTTGGTTCTTTGCCGACAAGTTGTCGGGTCATATTTATTCATCAAATATTTTTATTGTATGGAATACATTGATTCGGCTTAGTTCTTTTGTGTTGATCAGTTGGCTGGTGAATAAAATTAATATGTTATATCAATCTGAAAAAAGAAAAACAGCGGATTTACAAAAAGCGGTATCTGAAATTAAAATACTTGAAAGCTTTCTGTCCATTTGCTGTGTCTGTAAGAAAATTCGCGATAAAGAGGGCGGTTGGCAGCACATTGAATCTTATATTTCAAGCCATTCTGCTACCTTATTTTCGCACGGCTACTGTCCGGAATGCGCCATGAAAGCAATGACAGAGGCGGGATTAATCAAGTGATAACCGAACATGCTGATTATGTTTTGTGGACATTCCCTTAATCTTCTACGTCCCTTCGGGGCTGCGGTCTATTGCAACGTATTTCATGTGAACTTTTCCGAGTGTAACTGTCATGAGTATCAAAAAATTCATTTGGATATTGATGTGTGGACTGTTGGCCTGTTTTCTTGTTCTTGTTATCTCCCTTATTCTGAGTACAAACCAGTTACAGTCAATGACGGTTCGTATTCTCGTCGATTCGAAGGCTATCGAGGCGGCTCACATCATGGAAGCGTCCATACTCAAAGAACGGAGGGAAGAGCTTCTTTGGCGTAAAACTGGCGATGACCATTTTCTTCTTATGAGAAAACCGATCTTTGACGCCTTAGACACGCTGTTATTACAACTACCGAAGACAAGCACCTCGACCGTTGAAGACGATCATATAGACAGAATAAACAAATCTTACACCCAGTTCCGCCTCCAGGCATCAGCCGATATGCCTGCCGATTTGACGGTGTTGTCCCGAAGCACCAATGAATTGCTAGCAGCAGTGGAGGCATACAGGGAATTGAATCGGGCACAGATGACTGCAACAATGAGCAGGAGCGACCGGCTTAACAGGTTGGTGGACCGCTGTTCCTTGGGACTGATCATTTTTGTTTTCTTAACCATGGCTCTGGGCGCAGTTCAGCTGGTGAAACGCATTATCATCCCCGTTTCATCGATTCGCAGCACTGTAGTCCGCTTTGGACAGGGAGAACTGGATGTTAAAATCGCGATCTGTCGCGAAGATGAATTGGGCATATTAAGCCGGGCGTTTAATGAAATGGCTGAAAGCATTGCTTCCCTTCAGCAGGAAAAACGGCATGTTATTGCCACACTTGCTCACGATTTGAAAAATCCACTGGTGCTGATCGGTGCAACGGCAAGAAGAATGAAAAAGAAGCAATTTTCGTTTGAAGAACAAATGCCACTGCTGGAGCGGATCATTGATCAAATCGATTTCGTTGAAGAACTTATCCATGAGATGATGGATGCAGTGCATATTGAAGACGGCAGTTTTTCATTTGAAATAATAGAGCTGCAGCTAGAAGATCTTGTCAGGACTATAATGGAAAAACAAACGGCGTTGATCACCACACATCGTCTGGTGTATGCTTGTGATTGCGACTGCAATTGTCCGATCATGGGTGATGCACAACGCCTGGAGCGTGTCCTTGCCAATTTGATTTCTAACGCGGTTAAATACAGCAATCAAGAATCTCTTGTTTCTGTAAGCCTCCATCGAAGAGGCAACCTGGCTCAACTTTCAGTCAAGGACGAAGGAATTGGTTTTGAGCATGATCAGATCCCCCTGCTCTTTAAACCATTTACTCGGCTTAGCCATACAAAACACATGGCAAGGGGAACGGGGCTTGGCCTGTACTCTGTTAAAAGAATCATTGACAGTCATGGTGGTTCAATCATTGTTGAGAGTCGTTCAGGTATCGGGACCACGGTAACGCTCGAACTGCCTCTCAAAACAATTAAACTTCTCCCTGTTTCAGCAGACACCAGACCTGTTAATGTTTAATGCGGCCCAAGGGACGTGGCCCAAGGGGACGGGCCCAAGGGGACGTTGGGGTGGCCCAAGGGGCATAAAAATAAATCATGAAAAGGGGATCAGGGTCAGGCCGGACAAATGGGCAATATCCTGACAACCAAATAATTTTATTCGTTTTTATTGCTGATTTCCGATCTTCATCCATCCTTTTATCTAGTCGATGAACACCGGAGTGTCTTAGAGGAGCAGGGTCAACTGAAAAGCCCAGAGCTTGAGGCACAGAGCTGCAAAGATACAAAGTGAAAAAATGAACTGCCCCGCGGCAGGAAAACAAGGACTCCGAGCCACGGGGTATCAGTAGTCAGCAGTCAGAATGCAGTATGCGGAAATGCATTCAATCTCTTTTTGAAGTTTGTTCCCATTCCGGATTCAGACACCTTCCTCCTGGCTTCTTAAGTATGAATACAAATGTGAAAAGAAAAATGGATAATGTCCTCTACATCGTTAATCCTGCTGCGCAAGGTGGGTCCGGAGCCAAAACCTGGGAAAGCTTCAGGGCAATATGGCCCGCGCCCATCAATCCTGATCAGATAATTATTACAGAAAAACCAGGACATGCCCGGGAGATTGCCGCAGCCCGCAACGGCTGCGACATAATTGCCGCCGTGGGTGGAGACGGAACGGCGAGAGAAGTGATATCCGGGATCATGGACCGGCAGGGCATGAAGCCCAGGGTGGCTTTAATTCCTTGCGGCACAGGAAACGATATCGGCCGCGAAATCGGCATCTTCTCTGTTAAGGATGCAGTGGCTGCCCTGCAGGTCGGACATGCCAGGTCTTTCGATCTGGTGAGAATCGATTCCAGCCATGACGGAGTGCAGAGACACGGCTACGGGTTCCTCTTCGGTTGCGTCGGTTTTTCTGCGAATTCCATGATGAGGCCCTGGATGAAGCGGTTACTCGGCCCGAAAGGAGCCTACTTCCTGACCACATTCCTGCAGATTTTCGTCTACCGGGCGCCACACATGACCATCCGCACCGGAAACCGGAAATTTGATGAACGCATCTATATGGTTATTGCCGGCAATGCCGAATGGGTGTCCGGCGGCAGCATGCGGATGTCGCCGGGGGCCATCACCGATGACGGCCAGCTGAATATCACGGTGGTGCCGTCTCTGTCGAGGCTGAAAATCATCACCAGGTTATTTCCGCGCATTGCTTCAGGGGCGCACATCAGGGAGCCTGGGGTTTCGTATTTCACAGAAAAAACTGTCGAGGTGCACAGCAACCCGCCAGTCATCGTGGAGGTGGACGGCGACCTGTTCGGAAAAACCCCGGCTTCGCTTTCAATCTGTCCAGGCGCCGTGCAAATTATTTGTTTTCAGAGCCTGGTGGAGTAGCCCGCATTTCTCACGAACATTTCAGCATTATTGGGGAATGGCAGGATAATATGGTTTGCAAGATTGTCAGCAGTTAATTGTCAAGAATAGAGTGGAAGAGATCTCTCAAATAAATAAACTGCTGAATTAGTGCAGGACTCGCAGATAAGCGAGACTTCGAGGTAAACGAGCTCTGCGAAACTCCGAAAGTCGCGACAGGAAAATGTACTCCTCCCAAAATTAAAAGGTTGCATTCAATCACGCGATGAAATCACTGATGATTTCATCAAAAGTTCGCCAAAGGCAAGCCGATACAGCCACCCTGCCCCTCCCCCCAGGCCCTTTGATCCTCAAGCCCCCCTCATAACATTAACAAAATTACTTGACCGACTCATGACATATAGCCGAGGATAAAAATACAGTTGACAGGACTCTGGCGACCATTGAGAAACATCATCTTATAACTCGAGTACAGACGGTTGAAAGCCAGGCACGTTACGAGGCGAAAATGATCAGGCACCATCATGCTGTTTGCAGTCATTGCGGCACTATTACCGACTTCACCTGGGATTTTTTTGATCAGGTTCAGGTTCCTGAAGAGACTGATGCCTGGGAGACGGTGGCAAAAAGAAATGTTGTCTTTCAGGGAACTTGTAAGGCCTGCGCAGGGAAGAGTTAAGAGGCGGGAACCATATTGTAGTGTTCCCGGTAAAAATATTCAATCAAGACGAAATCGTCATAACTCGCTGTATCACCAGGTCCCCTGGAAAAATTCAAAGAGATAGACGCAATAACACGATGAACTCGTGTTTTTACGAGTTCATCAATCAAGAATGCATCATAAATACAAACCCTACAGAAAAGGAGGCGGTTATGAGTAAAAACAGCAAGTGCCCGGTAACGGGGGGAGCTAAAAATCCCACTGCCAGCAGTGGCACGATGAACCGGGACTGGTGGCCGAACCAGTTGAACCTTCACATTCTACACCAGCATTCCTCCAAGTCCAATCCCATGGGTGAGGAGTTCAACTACGCTGAAGCATTCAAGAAACTCAACCTCAAGGCCGTGAAGAAGGACCTCTATAAATTGATGACCGACTCGCAGGATTGGTGGCCGGCTGATTACGGTCATTACGGTGGGCTCTTCATCCGCATGGCGTGGCACAGCGCCGGCACCTACCGCTTGGGCGACGGCCGCGGCGGCGCAGGATCCGGCAGCCAGCGCCTAGCGCCGCTGAACAGCTGGCCGGACAATGTAAACCTCGACAAGGCGCGCCGGCTGCTCTGGCCCATCAAACAGAAATACGGCAACAGGATCTCCTGGGCCGACCTGATGATTCTCACCGGCAACTGCGCCCTGGAGTCCATGGGATTCAAGACCTTCGGCTTTGCCGGCGGCCGCGAGGATATCTGGGAGCCAGAAGAGGATATTTATTGGGGCTCCGAAGATAAGTGGCTCGGCGACCAGCGCTACTCTGGTGACCGGCAACTGGAGAATCCCTTGGCGGCCGTGCAGATGGGCCTGATCTACGTGAACCCGGAAGGCCCGAACGGCAACCCGGACCCGATGGCCTCCGGCCGCGACGTTCGGGTGACCTTCGCCCGCATGGCCATGAACGATGAGGAGACCGTCGCCCTGGTTGCCGGCGGGCATACCTTTGGCAAATGCCACGGCGCCGCCCCTGCGTCCCATGTGGGCCCTGAACCTGAAGGCGCCCCCATCGAAGAGCAGGGCCTCGGCTGGAAGAGCAGCTTTGGTAGCGGCAAGGGCGGCGATACGATCAGCAGCGGCATCGAGGGCGCCTGGAAACCGGATCCAACCACGTGGGACATGGGCTATCTGAAGGTCATGTTCAAATACGACTGGGAACTGGTCAAGAGCCCGGCCGGCGCCCATCAGTGGCTGGCCAAGGATGTGGCCGAAGAGGACATGGTGGCTGACGCCCACGACCCGTCCAAGAAGCACCGGCCGATGATGACCACGGCGGACCTGTCGCTGCGCTTCGACCCGATCTACGAACCCATCGCGCGGCGCTACTTGAAGAACCCCACTGAATTCGCGGATGCCTTTGCCCGCGCCTGGTTCAAACTGACCCACCGCGACATGGGCCCGCGTTCGCGCTATCTCGGCCCGGAAGTACCACAAGAGGAACTGATCTGGCAAGACCCGGTGCCGGCGGTGGACCATAAACTGATCAACAAAAAGGACATCGCCGTCCTCAAGGAAAAGATCCTTGCCTCTGGCCTGTCCATCCCGCAACTGGTGTCCACTGCCTGGGCATCGGCCTCCACCTTCCGCGGTTCTGATATGCGGGGCGGTGCAAACGGCGCGCGCATCCGTCTGGCGCCGCAGAAGGATTGGGAAGTCAACGAGCCCAAGCAACTGGCCAAGGTGCTCAAAACCCTCGAGGCCATCCAGAAGGGATTCAACAGCTCGCAGGCAGGCGGCAAAAAGGTTTCCCTTGCAGACCTGATTGTCCTTGGCGGTTGCGCGGGAGTCGAAGCGGCTGCGAAAAAAGCCGGTCACAAAGTCACCGTGCCCTTCACCCCGGGACGCACCGATGCGTCGCAGGAACAAACCGACGTAAAGTCATTCTTCGTGCTCGAACCGGCTGCAGACGGGTTCCGCAACTACCAGAAAACCAGATACTCCGTAACCGCGGAAGAGCTGCTGATTGATCGGGCGCAGCTGCTGACCCTGACCGCTCCCGAGATGACCGTTCTTGTCGGCGGCATGCGCGTCTTGAACGCCAACTTCGGCCAGTCCCGGCACGGTGTCTTCACCAAACGACCGGAGGCCCTCACCAATGACTTCTTCGTAAATCTGCTGGACATGGGCACGACGTGGCAGGCAACCGCAAAAGATGCCGAGGTGTTCGAGGGGCGGAATCGGTTGAACGGCAAACTCAAGTGGACCGGCACCCGTGTCGACCTGATCTTCGGTTCGAACTCCCAGCTCCGGGCCCTGGCGGAAGTATACGGCTGCGCGGACTCCCAGAAAAAGTTCCTGCACGACTTTGTAGCGGTGTGGAACAAAGTAATGAATCTGGACCGTTTCGACCTCGCTTGATGGCAGGATAAAAGTCTTCGGGGATTTCTGGCATAAAATGAACTACCCCATGAGAGAATAAAACATCGATGGGGCGGGATTCTTATCCTTGGCAGTCAGGTAAGGATAACAATCCCACCCCTTGATTTTACTCAATGCCGCACCGATTGCGGCGCCTTGACAGGATTTTTGCTGTATGCCATGTTGGGTGCGCCGTCCACATAGATACCCTCCAGATAGGCGAGTTTCCTTGGCAGCTGCTGCACCGATCCCCTGGTGATCAGGAATGTCGCCGCCCGCCCCTTCTTGAGGACTCCCAGTTTCTCCATCCCGAAAAACCTGACGCCATTCTCCGATGCGCAGCACATTGCCTCCGCCAGTGGATAACCGGCCTTGATAAACAATTTCATCTCCTCCACCATGGATTCGCCATGGAGGATGCCGACACTTCCGGCCCCGGACCCGATAAGCGTTTTCACTCCCAATTTCCTGGCCAGACGCAGTTGCGCCAGTTGCCCGGCAAGGGCCTTTTTCCAGAACGCCTCGGCCCCGGGGTCCGCCTTTCCCGGCGCCACATAACGCAGGGAAAAACGGCAGCAGACGCTGCCGCCGGAGCCTGCACTTAACAATGCATTCCTGGCCCGCAGGACGCCGGGTATCCACAACACACCACGGGAGGCCATTTCCCGGAGATTGGCTTCGCCCATGCCGTATCCCTGTTCAATGGCATCGCAGCCCGCCACAAGGGCCTCTTCCACCGGTTGCCGGCCATTGGCCACCACCACCGCCTTTCTCTGGCCCCTGTGCTGCAGAATGCCGCGCAGGTTTTCAAGGGTGAGGCGAACCGGGGCGGCGTCCTCATTATCAATATCAGGGGAATAATGGATCTTCAGATAATCGCCTCCTGCCGGAATGCCAGCGGCACAATCATCCCCGGTCCCACTGAAAGCAGCGGGGGTGCGGATGTCAATCATGCCCCCCGACGCCCTCTCCCTCTGGTAATGTTCCAGCACGTCGGATATATCTTCGCATTCAGCCACCCCCAACACCCCGTGCATATGGCAGTAACTGATATGCCGCTCCAGCAGGGCGGCCTTTTGCGCAATGCCGGCCTCTTCGGCGGCCAGGCGCACCTGCGCGTCCACCGAGGGAGAGCGCGCCAGGGAAACGCTGCAGTCCACCAGCGCCGGCACAATGGTACAGTGCGAAAAATCATCCACTGCCGTGCCGTTGGGGCAAGGCAGGTCTGCTGCGGAGCCAATGGCGGTGATAATGCCGCTCTGCACCGCCAGAAAGACATTCCGGCGCGCCTCGGCGCCGCTGCCGTCGATCAGGCTTCCCGCCACTATGAATCGTCTTCCGTCCATGCTATTTGTTTCCGTCCGTAAGGTCGTGCTTTTGCCGCGCTTAAATCAGGCTGGGAGGCGCACCCCTTCCTCAATCCTCAATCCGTGAGCGTTCATGCGGACGCCGCAGGTCGGCCATATTGTTTTTGGTGATTGATGCATAACATTGCATAATCCTCGAAAACAATTTGTAATAACTCAACAAAGAATTCCTTCCCGTCAAGGATGCAGGTCAATGGCAGATGAGAGTGTTAGCCTGGAATGCAACTAATTGTCAAGTTTGACATTCGAATCCAATAGAGTCTAACGTCCACTTGCATTGACGATGGGCCAGAAAACAACTTCTGTGGATTCTTCCTGTTTGATATGATGGAAAACCCTCACTTATCCCGCCACAATTTTCAGGGATGGTTGCACAAATCAATGATTTGGCATATTCACATATTGCCAAACTCCCTGCCCTGCTGACTAGCAACTGTTTCGATTTGTGAGAAATGCGGGCTAAAACCTGGAATCCGAAATAATCGATTGAAAAACCACTAACAAATCAATACACTTGATCTGAAGAGGCGCAATTCCGTTGTTGCAGGTTTACGGCTGGCCGGTGATTTCAAACGGTATGGGCTCAGGTTCCCCACGAAAAACAGACACCCTCATCAATCAGATAATATCTGATAAGAGGTGCCCCAAATTTGCTGGGTAAAAAACTCAAGCCTATCCCGAAGCATATCAAAGAGAATGTCAAGCCGGGGAAAATATACCGGCCAAGACATCAGAACATTATTTTTTATCTAGCCGTTTTTCAGAGCCTCTTTTCATGTCATAGATGGTGGTGGCCGGCAGATATGCCTTGTCTGCTGCCGCGCTTTTTTAGCAGGAAAAGCCCGGCAGCAGACAAAGTCATCCCATTCAGAATTGCGTAATTTGGTCCCAGTTTCTATCTGTATATCTCCCCGATATTGTAGCAAAACCCGAATGAAGTATCGCTTCAACTTCTGGTATTAAATCCAGCATCAGAAAAAGCAGAATCTGATCTCTCCACGCAATGGATGAAAGAAAAAACATCAACGGGTAATGGTGCCGGCAGTCTTCCTGCTCACCCTGACGGCACACGTAAAACATTATTTGCCGTAAAAAAACAATCTATTCCCAGTTTTCGATGCAGCAGAACGCAGAATTAATCCCTAAAGAGGAGGTAAAAAATGGAAAACAAGAAAGGTTTAAGATTATTTTTGATTTTGATTATCGCACTGTTGTTTATTGCCTCAAAGGCAGATAGTGCAGAGTATGCAAACCCACAACTTTTAGTCACACCGGCAGATATAGTGAAAAACATGGGGACGTGGATTGTGCTTGACTGCAGAGACACAAAGACTGTCACCGACAAAACAGGTGAAGCCTTAAAAGGTTATGATGACGGACATATTCCAGGCGCCATAACTATTGGAGGTGATTGTTCAAAAATCCTCAGAACAAAGGAGACATCAACTGTTTTTGCCGACCCGAAAGATCCCAGGAAATATGACACCGAAAAATATGAAGCAATTATCGGGAATGCCGGAATAAACAATGATACAACCCTGGTGATTTACGGTGACAAAAAGAGAATTACGCATGCAACCGTTGGTTTCTGGGTTATGGAGTGGCTTGGCCATAAGGATGTCCGCTTCTTGAATGGAGGGATCGAGGCATGGGAGACAGAGGGGAAGAAACTCGAAACTACTGCAACAAAGCTTCTCAAGGCAAAGTTCAAGGCAAATCCTGATACAATGCAAAAGAGGATCTCAACTTCAGAAGAGGTGCTGACGATAGCTCAAGGGAAGAGTAAGGGCTCTCAGCTTGTCGATTCCAGGACTCCGGCCGAATACAAAGGCCTTGATGTCCGGGCAAAAAAGGGCGGACATATTCCCAACTGCAGGCTAAATGTTTCACATACTGAAATGTACGATACAACAACAGGTAAAATTAAACCGATGAATGAGCTTGAAAAGATATACGGCAGCATGGACAAAAATAAAAGGGCAATACCTCATTGCCAGACAGGAACACGCTCCACGTTGACCTATCTCATATTCAGACTTATGGGATTCACGGACCCGGCAAATTACGACGATTCCTGGGTAATCTGGGGGAACAGAGAGGACTTGCCTACGGAAAAATAAGCTATTACCCCAAAAAAAACCGTCCAGATTTGCGCGGGAGCAGGGCCACGCGGGAGCATAGTCTGCATGCATTATTGTGTGCTTGGACAACGGACAATGCTTTTTTTCACTACCCCGTGACCCTGCTCCGACTATGGATTTGCCTCCCCTATCCACTCTCCTTCCAATGCCTCCCCTATCCACTCTCCTTCCAATGCCTCCCCTCCCCTCTTTTTTCTGCGGCTAGGAGCCTGTCGGAGAATTAAAATCGTAACGAAAAAGTGAGAGATCGAGACCAGATTTTCGGAAATTTGCAGCGAATAGCAGCCGACACCGCTACGCTGTTATTTAATGAAAAATTATGGGAATATGTGCCGATTTTATCAATTTCGGAGTCTTCGCTACCTGCAGTAGATTCAGAATTCTCCGACAGGCTCCTAGAAAAAAATCGATCCGTTATCTTTTAAAGGTTGACGGATAGTGACAGAAATTTCATAAAAAATGTATCTATTATGATATCATGAAAAGACTTATTCTCGAAGATAAAGGGGAGAACCATGATCATCAGGCAGATGCTTACCGGGGACATTGATGTTTGCTGCTATATCCTGGGTTGCGAGGAAACCCGGCAAGGGCTGGTTTTTGATCCCGGCGGCGATGAGGACAAGATACTTGCCGCGGTCAATGAACTTGGCCTGCAGATAAAATACATTGTCAACTCCCATTATCACCCTGACCATACCCACGGCAACCAGATGCTGAAAAAGGCTTTCGGCGCCCGGGTAGTGATCCACGAGGCCGACAATGCCATGCTCACAAATCAGCAGGCCATTGACTTTTTTGCCCCGCAGGGAATGTCCATGACCCTGCCGGCAGACAGGACAGTGAAAGACGGGGATATCCTTGCAATCGGCACAATCAGGGTGCAGGTGCTCCACACCCCGGGCCATTCACCCGGTTCGATCTGCCTGTTGGCTGAAGGTAATCTCTTTGCAGGGGACACGCTTTTTGTGGGAGGATCAGGCAGAACGGATGTCCCGGGTGGAAGCATCGACCGCCTGCTTGAATCCCTGGCAATTAAAATTGCCGTACTGCCGCCCGAAACCGTGGTGTGGCCGGGACATGATTATGACGATACCTTGCAGTCAACCCTTGCCGTTGAAATGCAGGAAAACATGTTTCTGAACGGCGAGATGGCTAAATGGGTGAAAAAGGCGGCCCAAAAGGCTACACTTTAAAATGAGACACAGGATGCTCTGTCTCTGCATGCTTCAGTGGGCACCGAACATATTACGATTTAAAGTTGGGGAAAAATCATGGATAAAGAATCATCGAGCAAGGACATGAAACGTTTAAACATAAAGATCCGTGAAATGGAGATTGATGATCTGCCGGAAGTATTTCACCTGGGCGAAGACCTCTTCAAGGTCGAAACGGTTCCCAACATGTATCGCACCTGGGATCCGTATGAAGTTGTCGGACTTTTTCATAGTGACACCGAATTCTGTATTGTGGCGGAGCTCGATGACGATATCATCGGTTTTGCTTTGGGAACTACCATCGAGAAAAGTCATTCTGCCTGGAAATACGGCTATCTGGTCTGGCTGGGAATAAAACCTGAATTTCAGAGGAAAGGCCTTGCGGAAAAGCTGTTTCGCCGGTTCAAGGATATCATGCTCAAATGTAACGTCCGGATGTTGCTTGTCGATACGCAAAGTGAAAATCTTCCTGCCCTTCGTTTGTTTCGCAAGCTCGGATTCGGCCATCCCGAAGAGCATATCTATCTGACCATGAATGTGGCGGCCGAGAAACAGGCCCTTGAGAAAAAAACACGGGTAACTCCTTCACCCGCAGTTGCCTCTGATAAAAAAAATGACAACTAATCGCATCCAACCCCAACGCCTTGGAAAACTGCTGCAGCGCCTGGTGGACATTTACAGTCCTTCCGGCAAAGAAGGCGATGTCCTTGATTTTCTCAAGGGATATCTGAAACGACGCAATATCCCGGTGATTATCCAGGCAGTGGACGAGGACCGCTATAATATCATTCTGGCACCAGCGGAAAAAGATATCCAGCTGGCTTTTATCGGACATATTGACACGGTTGCCGCTCCTGACCTGGATAATTACAGCTACAGCGTCCAGGGCGACCGGGTCCAGGGCCTGGGAGTTGCCGACATGAAGGGCGGTTGCGCTGCGATGCTGGAAGCATTCCTGACCTTCCAGGAGGCTGGGAATTCAGAAGCCCCCATAGCTCTCTGTCTTGTGGTCGGTGAGGAGGAGAGCGGCGACGGCGCTGAAAAGCTGATGAAATCCTATCATTTCCCGTGGGCGATTATCGGTGAACCAACGGATATGGTTCCCTGCCTTCAATCATATGGTTATGTGGAAATCCAGCTCTCAGCCCGGGGCACAAGGCAGCATGCATCCCTGGCCAAACGCCGCCATAATGCCATTGAAGTAATGCTCCAGACGCTTCTGCGCCTGACTCACCAGCTTGAATCCAGACATCCGCAGGTAAACTATAATATCCGGGACCTGTTCAGTTCGCATTCGGGCTTTGCGGTGCCGGAGCGTTGCGAAGCATGGCTGGATCTGCATGTTCCTCCAGGCATGGATATCGGAGCGATACTTATAGACATGGAGGAAATCGCCCTGTCCAAGAAAGACAGCCTCCACAATATTGAAATGGGGTTTCGCAGTGTAACCATCGCGGCCGGCTATCAGATCCCGGAGAAAGCCGCGGTTGTGGATACGATAAAAAATGTTTTTAAATCCCACAATCTCCCGTGGTCTTCAGATGCCTTCAGAAGTCACTCGGATGCCAATCAGATCTGGGCTTCAGGGGTTAAGCCGATTATTCTGGGTCCAGGGCAACTGGCACAGGCCCACTCCCATGATGAATCAGCTTCGTTTCAACAGATCTGTCTGGCTGCTGAAATCTATCTTGACCTCATGTATGACGTGGCACTCGCCGACACTGATCTTTCCTTGATATGAAATATATTCTATTCGGGATAATTCTGGGTGCGATAAGTTGGGCGGTTTGTCCTGTTGTATCGGATCGTATTGAGCCTTTTGATACCGATATTGGTTTTTTACTGGGGCAAATGATTATGCTGGGTGGGCTGGTTTATGTTGGCTACAGCACCCAATCTTTTCGTAAAGCTCTGCCCGCAATTTTCGGCATCTATATCGGACAGGTGGTTTATTCCTACTTCGCAGTCGGATCTACCTGGATAGTTTTAGGGATGTTCACCATTGTGGCACTCTGCATTATCCCTGGTGTTGGCCTGGTTATTGGCATCCTCACCCGGAAAGCCGTCAAAAAAATTACCTTGAGTAAGGCTGGCAAACCAAAAAACTAATGTATCAGATTCGAAGTTACATGCGCCGCCAGGGGCACATGTTCCCGGCCCAGAAACGCGCCCTGGCGGAATTATGGCAGGATTACGGCATCACCGTGGAAGGCGAGCTAACCCCGGATGCATTGTTCGGCCGCCATGCTCCCCTCCATCTGGAGATTGGTTTTGGCATGGGCGATGCTCTGCTGGAAATGGCAGGCAGCCATCCGGAAAATGATTATCTGGGCATTGAGGTGCATCTGCCCGGCGTCGGCCGCCTGTTGCAGCGCCTGCAGCAAAGGGAAATCACCAATGTCCGGATAGATCGCCGGGACGCCATCGAAGTCTTGAAATATTTACCAACGCAAAGCCTGGCCGGAGTGTACCTGTTTTTCCCAGATCCCTGGTCGAAAAAACGCCACCAGAAACGCCGCCTGGTGCAGGCCGCTTTTATTGAACAGCTCCGGCAGGTGCTCAAACCCGGCGGCCTTTTCCACGCCACCACCGATTGGGATGATTATGCCCGGCACATGCTGAGCGTCATTGAGTCAACCGATGGTTTTGTCAATCGGGCCGGTCCCGGCAATTTCCACCCACGCCCCGAGGCGCGCCCCTTGACTCAATTTGAACGACGAGGCCTGCAGCAGGGTCATGAAGTCAGGGATTTGATTTATCAACGGATCTGACTAGGCACAACTTCATGCCCTATTGGCCTGTTTCCCAAATACTCATGAGTTATCCGGAAAGAACCATCACAAACCAGTGTTGTTGATTATTCCGTTGACAAACAATTCTCAAGAGTTAGGCTTTTTGTGGTCGAATTAATTGAACGGTTTCAGTGGTCAAGCCGAAAACTGCAAAAAGGCAGGAAGGACCGGCTCGGGTCTGGAGCAAAACATAATTAGCAGCGATAACATCCAGGACTGATAAACAAGGAGGTATGGCGTGGTAAAGGCTTTTTCAGATTTTAACGGGTTGGAGATGTTTTTTCTGGCGTGTGCCGTCATTGGCGGCTTCTTTGTTCTTTTAAAACTCGTGTTGCAATTCATTGGCGGCGATACCCATGCAGATGTCGGTGTGGACAGCGATTTGGGTATTGATACCGAGCACGTGGATTCTGACGTGGGCTTTCGCATACTTTCCATGCATGGACTTTCGGCATTTTTCATGATGTTCGGTTTAGTCGGGCTTGCCTTTTACCGACAGAGCCAGATGGGGGCGATCATCTCTATTCTCGGTGCCGTGGCAGCTGGAATGATTGCAGTATGGGTCATCGGCAAACTGTTTCAGGGGGCCGCTAACCTGCAATCCAGCGGCACGCTAAAGACCGCTGATGCAGTGGGAAGCACCGGGACCGTGTATCTCACCATTCCAAAAGGCGGCACAGGGCGGGTCAGCCTTAATTTCCGAAACCGTCTTCGTGAATTCGATGCTACCGAAAAAAACGGGAATGAAGTGCCCACCGGCACACCGGTGCGTGTAGTCCAGGTAAACGTTAATATTCTTGTAGTTGAAATTATACCCTGATCCCCAATCGTATAAGCCTTAAACAAAAGGAGTAATCATGTTCGATTTCTGGATTCTTCCCATTGCCGCTTTCCTTATTCTGGTTGTTTCAACTATCATCTTTCTCGCTTCTCGATATAAACGTTGTCCATCAGACAAGATACTGGTGGTCTACGGCAAAGTCGGGGTGGGACAATCGGCAAATTGTATCCATGGAGGCGGCGCCCTCATCTGGCCGTTGATTCAGGATTATGCCTACATCAGCCTGACGCCGATGACCATCAGCATTCCCCTGCAGAAAGCACTTTCATTACAGAATATCCGCATCAACGTTCCTTCTACCTTCACTGTCGGCATCAGCACTGAACCAGAGGTCATGACCTCTGCTGCCGAGCGTTTGCTGCACCTCTCACAGAAGGAAATTGAGGAGATGGCTAAAGAAATTATCTTTGGCCAATTGCGCCTCACCGTAGCATCGCTCACCATCGAGCAGATCAATCAGGATCGTGAAAGTTTTCTGGAATCGATCCGCAAGAATGTTTCTCCTGAGTTGAACAAAATCGGCCTGTACTTGATCAACGTCAACATTACAGATATCACGGATGAATCGGGCTATATCGATTCTATTGGGAAGAAAGCCGCCTCCGAGGCGATCAACCAGGCCAAGGTCGATGTTGCTGAACAGGAAAAACTTGGTGCCATTGGTGAGTCCGAAGCGACCAAGGTGAAAGAAGTTCGGGTGGCGGAGAACGTGGCCCAGGCAGAAAAAGGCAAGAAAAAGGCTGAGGCCGACCAGCGGGTCTTTGTCCAGCAGCAGGAAGCGGAAGCCACAATCGGTGAAGCGGCAGCCAACCGCGATAAAGAGATTAAAGTTGCTGAAAATGTGGCTGAGTCGGCAAAGGGTCAGAAAAAAGCCGAGGCTGATCGCCGGATCATTGTCCAACAACAGGAAGCTCAAGCGGTGGACGGCGAAAACCGCGCCAAGGCTGATATCGCCGATGCCAATGCTGAGCTGGCGGTGAAACAGGCTTCCGCCCTGCAACGAGGCGAAGTTGCGCGGCGCGAGGCTGAGGTTGAGATTCAGAAAGCACAATATAAGGCCGAGCAGGAAAGGCTCACCGCTGAAGAAGTTGTGCGCCAGGAAATTAATAAGACCAAAATTGAGATTGCCGCTGATGCAGAAGCCGAAAAAACCCGCCGAGAGGCAAAAGGTCAGGCCGATGCCATACTTCTTAAATATCAGGCCGAGGCCGAGGGTGTGCGCCAGGTGCTGGAAAGTAAGGCGGCCGGTTATCTTAGCCTGGTGAAGGGCTGTAATGGCGATGCAAAAGCTGCGGCTACCCTGCTTATGACCGAAAAAATCGAACAGATCGTCCAGCTGCAGGTCGAGGCGATCCGCAATATCAAGATCGACAAAGTCACGGTCTGGGACTCCGCCGGAGGCGGCAAAGACGGCACCGCTACCTCTAACTTTCTTTCCGGATTGATTAAAAGCCTGCCCCCCCTGCATGAGGTGGCAGGCATGGCTGGCATTGAACTTCCCAAATATCTTGGAGAGATTTCTCCGGGAAAAGTGCCCCCGAAAGCACCACAGGAAACGCCAAAGGAAAAACCCGTACCCAGCAAAAAAGAATGAGAATTGGGGCTTGCTTTATCAGGGTCTTAAAAACAACAAACAATGCAATAATGCAAGCCTGACCCTGATCCCT
>JAHJJF010000080.1 GCA_018823135.1 Pseudomonadota bacterium | reverse complement strand
TCAGCCAGTCGACATGATATGAGTTGCATCCGGCATTGTATTAGCGCTTTATTGTAAGTTCGAGGTGCTACATCAATTTTTATAAAATTACGGGCGAAAAATCACGGGTATTGCAAGCTCTCGCTCCGACAGGCTCCTAGGCGGGAATGCTCGATCTCACCTTCATGGGGGAGATGATCGGAAAGCGTCTTAATCTCCGGACAGGACGCACATGGGATGGAATCACCCCGGAAAACCTCATAACAATGTTTGCCAAGCAGTTCTTCAGGGGACGATTGCAAAGCAACACAGGCTGCCTTGTTGACCCGGATAATCCGCATATCGGTATCATGAATAGTCACCACGTCGCTGATAGCATCAAAAATACGATCGAGATCGGCCATCGCCTGATAAGCAAGTTCATCAGCCCGTTGCCGGTTGGTCATATCAGTGCCGAAACCGATGATCTCCGAAAGTTGACCTGCTTCATCGCGCAGTAAAAGATGGTTCCACCTTATCGTCCGACTTTCACCTTTCTTATTGATCAGCTCCGACTCGTAAAATGAAGGGGCATCATCTTTGGTTAGAAATCCCAAAATACTTGCATCATCATGACGTCGGTCACTCCAATGCAATTTGGCCCGCCAGTTCGCGCCTTTTAATTCCTCGGCATGAAACCCTGTAACCACCGTAAAATATGGGTTTACAAAAACGATACGGTCATCAGAGCGGACCCCGTAAACCAAGGCGGGAACCTCATTGATGATCTGGATGTCTCTTTGGTTATTTTTCGGCATTGGGGCCCCGGCAGGATTTAATCTAAAACCAATCCAGCACAACTGGATTTTAATGATTATCCGACAACCTTGGGATGATTGTCAAGCCGGAGACAAACGAACTAATTAATAAAAAATGAGGCTCAATCAAACTGCTCTTTAAACTCGGCAAAATTCTGCTGCAATTGCTCAAATGCGAAGCGCAACTCCTTGACCTCATTTTCCAGAGCAGCAATTCTTTCATTTTCAGCCATCACCTCAAGGGCAACGGCTTCAGGTCTGGCCACAGATATTCCCTCAATTTCAGCTACCGGCTCACCGGCCAGGAGATGTGCATAACGCCGCTCTTTACAGCCCGGTTGCCTGGGCATCTTGACGACCAAACCCATCTCGGCCAGACTCTGCAAAGCACTTTCCGCTTCCGCCAGGTCTGCAAACTCACACAACCTACCAGCCCGCCCTCTGATCTCACCAGCCGTCTGAAACCCCCTGACCAGAAGCAGACATAACACCGCAGCCTCACGTGCCACCAGATTTTGCTTTTTAACGAAATTCTCGCCATATTTCGGAACCCGACTGGCATCGCTCTGCCAGACAAACTGCTTCTGCTTTAACTCATCGAGCGCCCGATAAACCGTTTTCTCATCATAATCAACCACCGGATTACGATTTGATTTCTGGTTACATGCGTTCATCAGTCCATTCAGGGACAAGGGATAATAATCCGGGGTGGCCATTTCTTTTTCCATCAGACATCCCAGCACCCTACTTTCAACTTCCGACAACTGACAGTCCATATGAGCTTCTCCTTGCCCAGCAGCGCTGGATCACTTGCATTGCCCATGACGGGCAAAATATTTCAATCAACTATCACAAACCAGCAAATTACCCAAGAAGCCTTCCCGTTTGGCAATCGCCCGACTGACATTAAGCTCGCGGCCAGCCGTTATCCCGGCCTGGTAAGAATTACCAAAAACATTTGATGGTCTACCCCGACGGGTAAAAAGACGCGGAAAAAGCATCCTCTTGAAATCCTGCAACCCACTGTCCCCGGCGCAGACCACAGCGCTGACCGTAATCGGCAGATTTTCCTTGCCATTCTTCCGGGCTAGCACATCCGCCGGCGGTTCAAATCCGGCCAATTTTTCCCGAAAGCCACTGAGGACCCCCAACCAGTATGAACGTTTCCGGGAAACAGGTTCTTTTGTTTCGAGTGCATGCTTTTCCCATAACAGGGGAAGATTGTTAAACAGAAAATAATAGATATACTCGGCAATCAAGACATTTTCTTCCGTGCCCAAAAGATTAATGACCTTGTTTGTCCGACACAAGGCAGCATCGTATTGACCGGCAAAAATAATTTCCACAAAGAAGAAATCAGAAAGAATCGAACAGATTAAACGCTGGTAATTTTCAATACGTTTTTTCCGATGATTAATCACCCGATAGTTATAAGATGAATCTTCGTCCTGCCCGACCCGCCTGAGATTATACCGTGCAATTATTTCATTGACCTTGCGGGTCGCGGCAAAGGCCTCATGCTCATTGCCGGACCTGGCCAGAGCCAATAGTTTTCGCACCTTGTTGAGCATTTTGTGATTATGCCCCGGAGAATCAAAACCTGCTTCCGACTCATTATCATTAGCAGCCAGATCCGCCCTGGCCCCGCGAAACAGAACAGGCACCCCGATCATCTCGCAGGCCCGTTGGAACATCTCCCCATGGGCCTGATCAGACTTGAAAAGATCAGAAACAATCTGGTGGGCCATCTCGTGCTTAAGGATATTAACGACCTGATCCCAGGAACGATTCCGGATCAGATTGACCGAAACCTTAATGGTGCGCAGCCCTGCATCCCATTTCCCCAAAAAAGACCTGGCCTCGACCAGTTCCAGGATCGGCTTGACCAGTTTCACCCGGTAATTCCAGCAGATCGAGTCATATTCACGATAGAGCTGGCTGGTCCAGATCTGTTTTAATTTAAGGTCCTGCGCACTATCGAACATGGATTATCCCTTTAAATATGCCCCAAGGGCACTTCCTTCGGGGCGCACCCCAAGGGCACTTCCTTCGGGGCGCACTTACATAATGTTTCGTTTGAACCGAACGGCGCTTTGTAAAGATTGCCATTCAAGCACAACTCAGCTTTATTTCTGACACAATAATCCAGAGACGATTTTTTTTAAAGATAACAGAACAATGAAAATATTGAGGAAAAGAAGAGGGAAACTAGAAATTATACTTTCACAACCTACTTCAAAACGGACATACACCATATTCAGCCGCCATAATGCAGATATCGCCTTTCGATTATAGTGCGAAAAAATCAATCAATTGTGCGGCAAATTATTTGGGACATTAATTCCTCCCCCTGTCCTGTTTGGATCCATTAAAGACAGGGGGAATAATTAATCATTACCAGAAAAGAGTTCAAACCAATGTGTTTTTATATATAAAATGATTAAGCATTGAAATCTGTTTTTGGGAAAGATCGACAAATTTGACTCCACGCTGGTTCAAGACAGGAGGAGAAGTAACACCGTTAATTACACAATCAGTCACCGTCTCAAAAGATATCCGGTCAAGATAAAAGTCGGTTTCCCCATACATTATATCAAGCTCACACAGATCATTAAGACAGCCCTGCTCATCAACGTAACAAAAAGCCATACCTCCCCGGCTGATATCAATAATCCGGGCGGGAATCACCGTACTGCGACAGAATACCGCAAAAGCTCCCGGCTTAACCAAAAATCTCCTGAATCTTCTCCTTTCAACAATTTCTTTTCCGTTCATCATCAACCTCCTTACCGCCTAAGGTTAAAACATGAGGTTGCAAACTGAAAATACCGCAAGGGCTATTGTCACAACCCCATGCCACAATATAATTACACCACAAAAAAGCCGGTTTTGTCAATTCAAACCGCTTTTTTCGCATGTGGGTAAAATTATAAACATTTGTTCTGAAATTAACTCTTCACGATCCCTTAAAATCCGAACAAAAATTATCCAAATTGCAAATCAAATATATCTACCGAAAACCCTTGGCATTTCGACATCCATTAGTAACAAAACCAAAAAAATTCGATACGAAATTAATCAAATTATATTTAAACAAATTGACTAAAGTTAAAAACCATACCAATGATAAAAATCATAAATAGTGTCTGTCCAGAAATGAGGATTTTTGTTCGAGATCAAGGCATGCGAAAAAATAACCACAGGCATATATTTGATATTCCAATGATTATTTTTTTCGCATAACGCAGAGATCGGTCAAAAAGACCATTTATGGACAGGCACTAAATATAATATCATAACAAAAGCAAGAAAGGAGCTACACAGACATGTCATTTGAACTTGAAAAATTCCATAAAGCGATCATGACTCTCTGCGGTGAAGGGGAAAAGCGGGAAAGACTGATTGACGCCTACCTGTTCTGCATCATTCATATCAAGGCGGAAAATCTACCGAAAAGCATCCAACAGGAATTCAACAAACTGGAGAACAACCTCAACTATATAGAACCATCAGAGGGAGAAGGCCGAGTCCAGGCTACCGTAAACTCAATGACTGCGGAAGAGTTGGATAATTGCATCAGTAAAATCATTGAAATTCATGAAAATCTTATCCGCACAGAGGTTTAACCACTAACCGCAAAGTTATTAACTCAAGTTCACAACCAATTAATTAGTGACATTATTTGTCATAAAAAACAATTAATGTCATTTTTATAAAGAAAATCAATCTGATACACCTCAGCAATCACACCTTTAACAGTTAGGACATATTTTAGCCTAACGCTTAGTTCCTCGCAGCAAAGCACGTTTTCCGGATAAACAAAAATTCATCCTCCAATTAAACGGATGAAAAAAACAAACAGGCCTGAAGTTCGGCGCATTTATTGCAATAAATCAGGAAATTATCAAATATATATCAGCCCGAAAATACAAGGGCCATATAATTACCGTTTCGGACATAATCAAATGCTTAGTCATCTTTTCAGTATATCAACAGCTTCAATTATCGTTGTTGTTGCCGCAACTATCTTATTGACCTATTCGCTTTTCTTCCCGGTAAGAATCCTCTGCCGGGAAGAACATACCCTCAGTTTCTGGTGGAAGATACTTGGCCTTTTTGTCTTGTTTTTCATCTGCAGTTTTATGGCCTTCGGATATATGCTGATCATCAGAGCAGTATCAACCACAGAACTGCTGATGTCCCTCATTCTACTGAGCGGCAGCATTTTCGTCTTCCTCGTCGTCCGGTTAAGCATGATGTCCATCGAAGGCATAAAAAAATCAGCCGCCAAAGAACAACACCGGGCCCTTCACGATGACCTTACAGGTTTACCCAACCGTCTGCTCCTAAATGACCGCATTGACCATGGAATTCTTGTGGCGGAAAGACACCAGGAGTCCATGGCGATTGTGATGCTGGACCTTAATCGCTTCAAAGAAATTAATGACGCCCTGGGCCATTTCTATGGTGATTATGTTTTACAGGAAATTGCGGCACGGCTTCGGGAAACAGTCAGAAAATCAGACACGGTGGCCCGATTCGGCGGTGATGAATTTGCGATAGTTTTACCGAACTCCGACCTGGAACAGGCCATCGCAATTTGTCAAAAGATCTCCGCTTCGATTGAAGAACCGATCCTGATCGAGGGACATAATGTCAGCGTTGGCATGAGCGCAGGGATCTCCACCTTTCCGGAACACGCCAGAGACTCCGAAACACTGCTGCAACACGCCGATGTTGCCATGTATGAGGCCAAACGCAACGATATAACCTTTGTTGTTTACAGTCACGACCAGAACAATGACACCTGGAAACGGCTGGTATTAATTGGTGAACTACGAAACGCCATCCGGAATAAGCAATTAACCCTGCATTATCAACCCAAAATAAATTTTATTGGCGGCCACCTTTGCGGAGTAGAAGCCCTGGTAAGATGGGAACACCCGGAGAAAGGGACCCTCGGGCCGGACACCTTTATTGAACTCTCTGAACAGACCGGCATGATAAATGATCTTACCTACTGGGTCCTGAATAATTCTTTAGAACAATGCGCAATCTGGCACAAAGAAGGGCTAAAAATAAATATCTCGGTAAATCTCTCGATCAAAAATCTGCAAGATAATAAATTTCCGGACACCGTCCAGAGTCTTTTAAAAACATGGCAGATAAAACCAAAATATTTAACTCTGGAGATCACCGAAACCAGTATGATGATCGATCCGAAAAGGGTAAATAAATCCATCGAGAAACTGCACGAGATCGGAGTCAAGATAGCTATTGATGACTACGGTGCCGGGTACTCATCCCTCTCATACCTGCGTAATTTCCCGGCCATTGAGGTTAAGATCGACAAGTCATTTATCATGAATATGCTTACCAACGAAGAAGATGCCATCATAGTAAACTCCACGATAGATCTGGCCCACAATATGGGAATGCAGGTAGTAGCCGAAGGGGTTGAAAGCATAGACGTTTCAAATTCCCTTGAAAAACAGGGGTGCGACATAATACAAGGATTTCATATATGCAAACCGTTGCCGGTCGCTGAATTCAATGATTGGTTTAAAAATTCTTTATGGAAAAATCCCCGCGCCTATCGCTCCAATTAAATATTTAATGACCGCCAGTTGACATTCCTTGTCCGATAAGATGTCATCTCTTGTCATATTATTTTATAGATATTAATTTTTTTACCAATCACCCCGCTAAAAAAGTTTACAACCGTCATTATCTTAAATTACCAACAGACACCTCACATATACCTCAATCTCACCGATTTAGACCACGCCATAACCTTGATCCAACCCCGGGAAACGACACTTGCCATACCTTTAAGGCACAATATTTGCAAATTATGCAATTAAAGAAAATCACAAAATAAACCGAATAGATAAATGGAGGAATAAGCAGAAACCCAAATCTGTAGTATAAAAAAAAGGGGGCGCCATGAACGAAATTGACAGGCTTCAACTATTGGCTGAACTGGTAGAGACGTCATGTGAGTTAAATCACGGCCCGGACACAAAAAAACAATCACCCCCAGCCACCGACTACATTGTCATCCCGTTTGGCTATCAGGAAAATGAGGTAACCGATGTCTGCGCCAGAGAATTGGTGGTTCCCGTCTGTTACGACTGTGCCCAGGCGCTCCTTGGCAGTGACTGGACCTTGCTTTACTGCTTCGAATGCAATAGCAGCCAATGGGTCTACCGTAAAATGGCCAAAAACAAATACCGCCATCATATTCTATGGCTACGTGGATGTCCGGACTGCTCCTACGAATTCGGCGGCCTTTATTTTAATGAAATCTCAATCTATCCGAAAAGTGTGGAGTTCCTGCTGCAACAGATGAAGTTAAGCGCAGCCTGATCAGCGCCCAAACATCTATCTGAAAGCTCATCCCGAAAAATCACCAATCTGTTTATATTTTTTCCCACAGATTGGCTTGACACAGGCGGTCATGAAATTGGTTATGGATCAATATTATGACCGCTTTTTTTATTCAGCCCACCTGATAACAAAAAACTAAACCTCCCGCTCTACTATTACAGAGACTTTAATCTGCAAAGGATCCGCTCTGCAACAAGTCCCTTGGTTAAGATCTGCTGAAATTACATATAGGGCAACATTTCAAATGGTCAAAAACAATCATCATTGTTGATCATCCAGTGATAAATTCATAACATTACACCGCACAAATATTATTATATTTGTATTAAATAATTCAATTTTGATAGTCTTAGATGTGAAGATACAATAATTGAGAACAATCTTTCCCGGGAGAGCCGGCATGATATTCAAGGTTTTCGACAAAGCAGAGTTGCAAAAACTCTTTGAGATTATTGCCATCAACCCGGTGGTCGGGCCGGTCAGTCGGGGGCTAGACCGTAATGGTCTTCCCCTGGTCGATTTTGATTACGTCTATGACTTCGATGATCTATGCCTTGACTACCGCAATACCACCCACTCTCTCAAACGTTTTTTTCTCCCCTACCGGGAAAATCTCTGTTCGTTTGAGATGAACGGCGATAACTGGGATAAAATCATTGATCTAAATGTCTATAAAACACATGTTTTTTTCGGGATCCATGCCTGCGACATCAATGGACTGAACAAGCTTGAAAAAGTGCTGACCGGCAATGTCTACCCTGACCCATATTTTACCGCCAAGCGCCAGAACATGTTTATCATCGCCCTTAATTGTCTTTCCCCACTGCCCTCCTGCTTTTGCCGCTCAATGGGGACGGACACTCTTCTGCATGGCTTCGAACTGCTGCTAACCGATCTGGGTGATCGTTTCTTTGCCGAAATCCAGTCCTCAAAGGCCTTCAATATCCTCAAGGCGATTGAAACCAGAGATCCCGAAGAACATGACCATGAACGCTACATGGAAGTCATAGAGGACAAAAACAAAAGTTTTATGACCCAAGTCGACACCACCGATCTCACCAAAATACTGGACATGGAATTCCAGGCCGATGTCTGGAAGGAATGGGGTGATAAATGCCTGGCCTGCGGCACCTGCGCCAATGTCTGCCCGACTTGCTATTGTTACGGAGTTGAAGAAAACGTCGATCTGGAACTCCAGGGAGCCTCCAAGACCAGGCATCTTCATTCGTGCAATCTGATTGATTTTGCCCAGGTTGCCGGCGGCCATAATTTTCGGCCGGAGAGACATGTCCGTCTGAAATACCGTTTCTACCATAAACACCGGGGGTTTGTTGAGGCCTATGAAGAATCATTGTGCGTTGGTTGCGGCCGCTGCGGCAATGCCTGTCTGGCCGGAATAACCGTGCCGGAAGTCATTGCCAGTGTCCGGGGCAAGGAGCACAGCCATGAGTAAACTACCATTCGTCGATGTCCTTGATAACACGGTCTCTTCCCACATCAAAGATGACATGAGCAGTTTTGAGTACACCTATAAGGCTGAAATAACCAATCTATACCAACTAACCGCCGCAGAAAAACTGTACCAGTTACAGATCATCGACCCGAAACAAAGAAGAGATTTTACCTTCCGCCCAGGTCAGTTCGTCATGCTTGAGATACCAGGCATCGGTGAAGCTCCTTTTTCCATCTCTTCCTCCCCGATCCGGCATGGTGATATCGAGTTATGTATCAGGGCAGTCGGCAACCTGACTAACTTCCTGAACCGTCTACAACGCGGCACCAATGTCGGAATCAGTGGTCCGTTCGGCACCAGTTTCCCGGTGGAAAAAATGGAAGGCCAGAACGTCATGCTGATTGCCGGTGGCCTGGGAATTGTTCCTTTGCGGGCCCCAATTTTCTCCGTATTGGAAAACCGAAGCCGCTACCAGGAGGTAGACATCATTTACGGTGCCATAAAGCCCGACTCACTCCTCTTCACCTATCAGTATGAAACGTGGCGCCAGTTTGACATCAATCTCAATATCACCGTTGACCAACCTGATTCTTCATGGACCGGGCCGGTGGGCCGGGTCACCGATATCCTGCAAAAAAGAATCGATGAAATCACCAATTTCGCCGACACCACATACGTAATCGCCTGCGGACCGCCGATCATGTTCAAATTTGTCTGCGACATGGTCATGAAAAAAGGACTGCCTATGCATAAAATGTTCGTCTCCCTGGAAAGAAGGATGCACTGCGGGCGTGGCAAGTGCTGCAGATGTAATATCGGATCGACCTATACCTGTCTGAAGGGTCCGGTTTTTGATTACTGGTCGGTACTGAATCTGAAAGAAGCAATCTAGCCCGGAGAACAAGAATGACCACAAAACGATCATTTCTCGGCGTGCCGATCCCAAGACCTAAAGTGGCTTTTTTTGAATTTTCTTCCTGTGAAGGATGCCAGTTACAGCTCTTGAATAATGAAGCCACCCTGCTTGATTTTTTATCACTGCTCGATATCGTCTCATTTCGCGAGGCGATGACCGAACGAAGCGACGATTACGAGATCGCCTTCGTCGAAGGAAGCATCACCCGATCCGATGATGTGAAACGTTTAGAGAAAATCAGAGAAAATGCCAAGGTGCTGGTCGCTTTTGGATCATGCGCCTGTTTTGGCGGCGTCAACCAACTCAAAAACAGATTCAATGATCTGGACTGGGTCAAAGCCGAGGTCTACGGCACGCATCCCATCGAGACCCAGGAGGTTACCCCCCTTGCGGCCCACGTAACTGTTGACCTTGAAATCTACGGCTGCCCGGTAAACAAGGAGGAAGTTGAACGCGTGGTGACCAATCTGGTTTTAGGCAAGGCCATAAACCACCCTCGATATCCGGTTTGCATGGAGTGCAAGGCCAACGAAAACATCTGTCTTTTCGATCTCGGGGAGCCATGCCTGGGGCCGATCACCCGGGCCGGTTGTGATGCCTGGTGCACCAAAAACCGAATGGGGTGCTGGGGATGCCGGGGACCGGCAGATGATGCCAATGTTGGGCAACTCAAAAAAATCATGATTGATCATAACTTTCCCAAAGAAAGAATTCTCGATCGGCTGGAATGTTTCGGCGGATTTTCAAAATATATCGCCGACTTCTAAAGGAACCACAAATGAAGATAAACTGCGACATAGACGTAAAACACCTGACCAGAGTAGAAGGCCACGGCAACATCCGAATCAGAATCAAGAATGGCCAGGTTCAGGAGGCCCGTTGGGAAGTCGTGGAGACGCCCCGATTTTTTGAGGCCATTCTGGTCAATAAAAACTGGGAAAACGCCCCGATCCTCTGCGGCCGAATTTGCGGGATATGCTCCATTGGCCATACCCTGGCCAGTATCCGGGCCATCGAAAACGGCTTTGGTATTGAGTGCTCAAACCAGACCCGGGACCTGCGCCTGCTGTTAAAACATTTTGAGACCCTGCAAAGCCACGTGTTGCATCTTTACTTTCTGGTCGCCCCGGACTTTCTGAATACCGGTAGCGTTCTGCCATTGATTAAATCAAATCCCGACGAGATCCAAAGAGCGGCCCGGCTCAAACTGCTGGCCAATGACGGAGCAGATCTGATCGGCGGACGCCGCCTCCATCCAACCCGGACGGTGGTCGGCGGATTCACCATGCTGCCGGAAAAAGCCAAACTCGAACTATTGCGTCGACGCCTGGTCTCTTCGGTTGCCGATCTCAGCCAAACCGCTGAATTATTCCGTACCTTTATCATTCCTGACTTTATCAGGGAAACCGAATTTGTTTCCCTGCAGGAAGAAAACAGTTATCCATTTATCGGCGGCAATCTGCTCTCAAGCGATGGGGTGAGAAAAAAAGAAGAACAATATCGGGAAATGACCAATGAATACCTGGTGGAGCGTTCCACTTCAAAATGGAGCCGCCTTTCCCGCCAGACCATGGCCGTAGGCGCCCTGGCCCGCATAAACAACAACTTCAAAAATCTTCAGCCCCAGGCCCGGAAGCTGGCCGAAACATTCGGGCTGACTCCGGTCTGTCATAACCCGTTCATGAATAACATCGCCCAACTCGTGGAATGTCTGCATGTAGTTATTGACAGCATCATGCTGATTGATCGATTGCTCGACACAGCCTGGACTGAGCCCCGACAAAAAGTCACGCCCCGCGCCGGTTCAGGAATCGCAGCGGTGGAAGTACCTCGGGGCATCTTATATCACGCCTATGAATTTGATCAAACAGGGCGGATCCTCAAAGCAGACTGTGTGATTCCCACCAGTCAGAACAACGGAAATATCCATCACGATATTGTGGAGCTGGCAGAACAATGCGCGAATTCAGGCAGGTCTGACCAGGAAATTCAGCTCCTGGCAGAAATGCTGGTCAGGGCCTATGATCCGTGCATTTCATGTTCCGTCCATTAGGGATTAGCAAAATACACAATGGCCCGGGAAAAACCGGTACCCCAGCGATCTTTTCGCCTTATTTGCGGAGGAGAAACAAGAATCTTTAACCTTTCTTTTTCCGGGCAGGCCTCTTTTGTTTTTTATCCGGTTCATCCTCTTTGCCGGAAAAAAGCACATAACCAAGCCCGGAACATTCGGAACATTCTTCGCACGACAAAAGAAACCGGCTGACCCCTTTAAAATAGCTTATTTGCCCTGCCCCGCCGCAGAACTCACAAACTATTTTCATACTTTATCGTCGGTTAAGATTACACTGTTTGGTCTGATCAATAACGACCCCTAAATGTTTGAAAAAATTCAAGGCCTCCCCGTTTGCCGGATCGCGCTTTACCATCTCTTCATACACCACGAACAACTTGGTCATGACGTGCAACATTTCATGTTCCGCAAGTGAACCCAAATCTTCCCAGATATCGTTCATTTCTTTCATTTAAAATCGCCTGCTCGATTAAAGAAAATCCGCCCTAACCAGACGAACACTGACGAAACAAATGTTGAGCGGATTATACCCAGAATTGCCACCATTTCTTCTCAACATAATAGGTCCGGTCGGGGACGATATAATCTCCAACATATTCCAGATTGTCCAGCTCCCAGAATGTCTCAAAATGAATTTTCGGCATATCATCTTTTGAATTTAATATAATTTCGGCAAAATTCTTATCACGAAATATCCTGGCCGACACCAGCAACTCGGCCTGTTTAAGATTGTCTGCTTTGATAAAAAAATTCTGATAAAACCCGTATTTCTGGATTTTCCCATCGCGATTGAGCAAAACATTACGCCCATTGACCAGTAACCTGTATCTTTTCATATTAATCAGTATAAAAGAAATTAGCAGAGATTAGCCGGGATAAAAACCGGAGGAACAGACAATTAATATTCTTGGTTTTCATTAAACAAAAAAAGGTTAATACCACAAACTTTCTCAACTAATCAACCGCTCTTCTGGTTTTAGTTATCATTTTATCCTTGTTATCCACCCCATGAGACATCGAGTCCCCAAGAGACAAAAGCATATAGGAGATCACCGCCACCGCGATCGACAGAAACAGCAACTTCAACATTTCCTTTGGTTTAAAATATACAAAAATCACCAAGACAACGATGATGCCGATCGCCAACAGCGGATAACAACGGAAAAACCAGGACACCCATCCAATTATATGCTCAAAATCCATATTCCCCCCATCCAGAAAACAAGCGCGGTATCAATTTCCATTAATAAACAACCCCGCCGCAGAGCAGCGGGGTATTTGGTGCTAGAACAACGTTAGTTGCTGTTTCAGCAGCTCTTTGTATTGGTTTGTTTTACCTTGTTTCTTGACATAATTTTGAATGGATTTTTCGTTGCCGTGTTGCC
>JAHJJF010000079.1 GCA_018823135.1 Pseudomonadota bacterium | reverse complement strand
CGGTGATCCCCAGGGCGGCGCAAGCGTTGCCTGCAATCTCAAAAAACGGACTGCCAAAGGTCTTGTTCACGCCCTGCAAGACTTTATTGAACCGGTTGATGCCATTGAATACCTCGTAGCCGATTCCCTTGCAATTGCAGGTGTAGGCATCGAAAAACCCGAAGAAATAACCTTTTTCGAACAAAGCGCGGTTGACGGGTCACTAAAAAACCTCATAATCAACCTGGCCGCCGGATTCGATTACGCCCTTATAGATGCACCGGTTGGAGTAGGCGCAATTGTCAAAGCCCTTCTTGAGGCAAGCACCAGCTATATCCTGGCAATTAACTGTAAGGCCGGTACGGTCAAATCGCTTCCCAAGCTTATCAATCTTGCCGAATGGCTTAAAAAAAATGTCAATCCCAGCCTCACTCTGGATGGTGTCGCACTGACAATGTATGACAATACCAGCCCAACTGAGATCAGAATATTCAACCATTTCAAATCACGACTGCCTGATAATTTCTTCTTTAACACCATAATTCCATATGATGAGGCCTTTGAAGCGGCAAGCATGCGATCCATCCCGGTTGAATTATTTGAAGGCGGCAAAGAAATGGCCCGCTGTTTTTATGAACTTGCCCGGGAAATCGATTCTGCGGATCAGGAAGATGATAGCGATCAAATTGATATAAGCGACTTATTGATTGAACAGGGCCTTGAGGCGGCCGAGGATTTTGAAAATGACCGGATTCAAAATACTCTAAAAGATATGTGCGGCAAGGGGTCGTTTCACGGGGCGGTGGTTGCGGATGAAATGGGATTTCCTCTGGCGCATTATAATTGCCCCATTGATCCAGAGGCGCTTGCGGCTTTCACCTCGGTGCTGGGGGATTCCTTGAAAAAGGCTGGAAGCATTTTGGATCAAAGCCGTGCAAATAATATTTCTCTGGACCTTAATGACGCGGAGAAAATTTCCATGCGCCGGTTCGAAGCACTCAATAACACCTATTATCTCCTTGTTGTCAGCCCTCTGGAGGTGGATAACCCTGGAGAAATGGAAGTTGCCGTCACTGAAATTATTGATGGCCTTACGGACTGACTCTGCTGAAAACTTGCTTTTGAAGATTGTAACGCAGCAGGAAAAAAACCGGAAGCATGGCTGTCACCAAGAACGCTGATCACTGACATCCGCCGCCATTCAAAGGCTTGAACATTAAGAATTGTTACCGGGTCTGCCTTCATATAAATTAGGATTTGGATTAAGATTCCTGGCGGAATTCCACATCTCTCGACTGCTTAGACAACTCAATTATGCTGCTTTAACAAGAATCGCCAAACTGTGGGATAAACGAGACTGTCCTTTCAAACCAATTACCGAAAGATTATTCTCCCGAATTGCCTGGTCGACTTCGTACTTGACTGGTTCGTATTTCTTTTTCCATGTTGTCTGGATCATGGATTCAAGTCTTTATCCCCTTCCTGTTTGATTCGTATTTTTCGAAAATCACGGATCATTTTCCGGGAGACGAACCTGAAAATGAAAGGACTGAGCCGGTATATCAGCCAGATAAGCCAGGCATAAAAAGGAAACACAATAATCGGCTTATTACGCTCAACCCCTTTTAAGATGATTTTTGCGGCATCGCCCGGATCGATATATCTTATTCCTTTTGGCTGGATTATTTTTCCCCTTTCCACGCAAACCAGCTCGACGGTGTCGTGAATCTTAGTCTGCATGACGCCGGGACAGACAAGGTTGACTTTGACTCCCAGATCAGCACCTTCCACCCGCAGCGAATTGGTGAAACCGACAATGGCCCATTTGCTGGTACAGTATGGAATTTCCTTTGGGATTGGAATCAGGCCAGCCAGAGAACCGATATTGACGATCTGTCCAAATCCCTGCCCGACCATGTACTTGTAAGCGGATATCGTTCCGTAGATAACTCCCCAGAGATTAACATCAAGAACCCGCCGCCAGTGTTCCACATCAAGATCACGGATCTCGCCCTGAAGAGCCGTACCGGCATTATTGAAAACAAAATCGATCCTGTCGTATTTTCCAGCAATATCCCTGATGATCCTCTGAGCTTCTTCAAACAGAGTGACATCCCAATGGGCGGCAATAGCCTCCCCGCCTGCAAGGTTGATATCAAGAACTGTCTGCTGCGCTCCTTCCTGATCGATGTCGACACAGACGACCTTTGCACCCATTACGGCGAGTTCACGGCAGAGAGCCAAACCCAGACCGGATGCTCCGCCTGTGACGATCGCGACTTTTCCTGTATAATAATTCATGCAAATGTATCGTAGCGGATTGAGAACTGAACGAAAAGACAGAATATATTAGAAAGATAAATTTTGCTTACGCAAAAAAATCATGGAGAGAGGGAAATTATATTACCCATACTTATCCTCTTCATCATCCGTTCTCACATGTATACTGTTTTTCGCTTCTTCTTTTTACGAAAAAACTAAGTGCAAATACTGCCTTCTTTTATTGGAATGGGATTTTTAACCGCCGCAATGGATAGAAACAGAAGACTGAAAAGACGAGCAACACGACAATTCCCGACCGGCCCGGCAACTGGATCGCATAAACCACAGGGGTAAGCATACATCTGACCATCCAGCGCAGTGCCTCCTTGTCTTGCAGGTAGGCGGCAGCGGCAGGGGAAAGCCGATAATAAAAATTTACCAGTTCAAGACCCAGCCGATTGGTCTTCAGATACCTGTCCCGGAAATTACGCAGGGCAATGACCTCATCTTCCAGATAGCTGCCATAGGCGGCTGTGGCGATGAAACAGCGGGTGTCATCATCAGCAGGGTTGGCGCCGGATTCGGATGTGAGAATTCGCACCGTGTGACTTCCTGACGGCAGGAAAAAATAATAATGCCCATAAAATGAGGCAATGGTCGGGGTATATGGGCTGCCGTCCAGATAAACGATGAAGGCATCAGCTTCATCGATGCTGAAGGCCTCAACCGTGATCACCGCTTTATGGCGGGGAGAGTCGTAAGTGAACGCCAGCCCGCCGGTTTCCACTTCAGCGGTTGTCAAAGCAGCGTTTACGCCGATAATTTTGATGCCGTCATAATATTGATCGATCTGCAGTTCAATACTGTATGTGCCGGGCGGAACAAGAATTCTGTGATCAACGGCGCTCCAGCCCGGCCAGTTCTGGCCGTTGACCAGAACTTTATTATAAAGAACCGGTGGGACAAAATATGCTGTGCGTTGCGCGGTTACGGTATACGAAGCTTCGTTGATTTTGGAAATCTGAGTGTCTGCCGCCAAGGCCCATTCAAGCCTCTCCAAGTCAGGAGACTCGATAGATTTCTCGCTGAAAAACGCCAGCCGGTTATTAGTAAAGTACATATTTTTGAGGGTAATGGGTACCTCTATCCCTGTCTGTTTCGCAGAGATAAAATTATCCATTGGCACAGATTCCGCCAGAGGATTATGGGCATGAATATCGAGATTGACATCAAAGAACAACCGTTCCGGCTGCCCTGAAATTTCAGCAAACGAGGATAAATAGGTTTCATTAAAGTAACCATAGCGCATGGGGTTCAAATTCCATAGCAGCCAGGGGTCTTCTACCTGGAGTGTAAAATCATGGATTGACATCATGGCGACGATGGCGGGCAGATCGACCCCGGTCTCAAAGGCATCCGCCAGATACGCCATAGCAGGAAGTTCCTGACAGAAATAATCGTAATGCAGGCTGTCAACCGCTGTGAGGACCAGCTCCTGCCCCTTTGCAGAGGTAAGGGATCCAGCGGCGCTGAGGAATGTATCGTGGAGACCGGTGACGAGATCGGTGCGGTAGTCAAGAAAACGTTGCCATTCCGTGGTATTGACCAGATAGTAGTTACTGGAGGCCGGATCAAAGAATTCAGCGGGATCGATGCCCTGCAGTGCCTGGTAATCAGTGCGCACATCCTGATTCATCGGGGTGAACGTCGCGACATTGTTCTGATAATCATAATAGAGTTCGGCAATATTGACGCCATCCCAATCATAAGCGTTGATGAGGTCATCTACAAATGCCAGGGTGAGTTGAAGGCACGCCGGATTCTGCAGATTGACTCCCAATCGCCAGAAATCGTAATTTTCACCGTTTAAGGCCGTCTGTTCGCGGCACGAGGGATTCTGCTCCCAGAATCGCTGACTCACATGGGGAAAGGCGAACCAGGCATAGACCATGATTCCCCTTTTATGGCAGGTTGCAATGAAGTTCTCATAATCAAATGTCCACTCAACCCCGGTATCGGTATTAACCCAGAAATGCCATGCCGCGGCATAAACGGTGGTAATGCCCTGCTCAGCCCAAACATTAATCAGGTCTTCAACGTAAATAACACTTAAATCATAATTGCCCGGATCAAAATAGGCGTCAAGGGGTGGAGGGCCTGCGATCATGAGCCTGATTTTTAAATAATCGATGAAATGATAGAGCAGATATGGATGTCCCTTGGTGCCGTAGTTACTGTAGTGATCATAATATTGGCTGCCGACATAAATCAGCCGCCCAGGGCCGATCTTCCTTCCTATGGTAATCGGTGCTCCTGTATCTTTATCGATTGTAAAAATGGTGTCGCCGGTTTCAGGGGTAAAAACCTCCAGGGTTTCCCCGGCACTCCATACAAAATCGTGCCCGGGATTCAGATAATCAGTGAATGACCCAACCTGAACAGTGGTGTTGTCATAGGTAATTCCCAGTTCTTCCGCCAGAGCGGTTCTGCCGGTGATCAAAAGGTTTCCCCCCTGATTGACAAATGCCACGACCTGGGCGATATCCGCTGAAGACAGGACGGTGGCCTGGTTCCATGGGATAACAAGAATATCCGGGGTAGTGCCGGAAGCCAGGGCTGAGATAATGTCGGGTTCGGTTGCCACTGAAAAATTGTAGACATCAAACATGGCGGCAAGACTTTTCTGATCATTTTCCGATTCAGAGTCCATCCAGGAGGAAGATCCTACAAGCACTATTTGGGGAGACTGCGTGGTTTTGTCCGTGGGAACGATTGATTGAACCACGATATTGACCTGCGAGGATACCACGGCGTCGCAGGAAACAGTCAGGGTATAATTGCCGGCGTCGCCATAATCCGGAAGCCAGGTGAAGAGGCCGGTTGTGGAATTATAGGAGGCTTTCGCAGGCATACCTTCAACCTGACTGTTTACACAATTCTCCACATAAAAATGCAGCAATGATTTTTCATCAATAGTAAAGGGGCTGTTGGCCTGGGTCAAACGGGCAGCGGCAGGAATTGGCTGGAGCAGAAAAAAGACAACCAGCAACAAAGGGAGCGTCAGAAAAAATAATTTTTTGTTGACTGGTTTCTGCTCGGTGGTTGAACAGGAAATGCGCAAACGCTGCTTCATGAAAGCAGTAACATCGGCAGGTAATACTCGTGAGATATAATAATTCAATCGGCTTCCGTTCTGCTCGGAGAATAATTAGCTTGTGAAGAAAATATCATACACCATCGGCACGTTAAGGCAAGCAAATTATCTCACGGAGTCGGCTATGACTAAAAATCGGTAAGCGACGATAAACACCTCCACACTGAAACGATAAGTAATGCAAAAAGTTGAGTCGTTATAAGACAAACGGCCGTTACTCAACAATTTTCAGATAATAACAGCACATATGATCGTCAAGGGTTCTGTCTACCACATCTTTGGATATACCCGACTCGTTGATCCATTTGTCGGCAAACCCTTTTTTACCGGAGCCGGCCTTGCATCCCAGCTGGTATATCTGAATTTTCCTGCCGCCAATGGTTATCTTTTCAGCAATGGCGCTGCGCATGGGCTGGTGTACCGAGCAAAAAGGGCTGACGCCTGCGCCTTCCCCCACCCGATACATATCAGTCACCCTGCTGGGCTTATTGAATTCTTCGGTAAAATCCGCATAGCCCTCAGGCAATTTCTCAAAGACTTTCATATAGTTTTTAATCGAAGGACCAAAGGGGCAAAATTTCAGGCCGAAAACATATTCCCCCTGATGGGTGGCCTTACCCTCTACGCGAGTAATGGGGTTGGTTTCATCTTCAACAGCATTGAGATAATCATCATACGACTGGTAATCGGTGGGCTGCATTTTATCCGCCGTACTCAAAGCGTTCCTGATAAGCGTGCCCTTGGCATTTGCCGAGCCGCTCAACGTTATCATTCCCTTAATCATATCAAGGAAACTGATATGCGCGATATCAAGGATATTTCCTTCCTTCATATATTCCCCCGGATTATTAAATTGCTGCGGTGAGTTCGATGTCTTTAGCATGTTTCTTGATTTTGAGTCGAATCATGCCGAGATTGGAACTCTTGTCGGCAACGATCACCAGAAACGCCTCTTTACCAATGGGAGAAAACATCACCGGACCATTTTCATACTCAACCATGGTCATTGATAACGCCCCCTTTTCAAGCTGGTTGCCCATGGCTTCAGAAGCGCCGAAACCGCTTGAGGCAATAGCACCGATCATTTCGGTATCAACTCCGGCAATGGCAATGCTGTCCAGCAGGAAACCGTCACGCCCAACCAGACAAGCAGTATTCACCCCTGGAATATTTGTAAACTCGGTCAGTATATTTTTAACTCCTTCCATTTCTTTCTCCTCTCTTTCATTTAATGGCAAATGTTCTGCTTGCTGGTTTCCCTCGACTTCACTGTTCGCCAAAGACCCCACATCCTCCCCACTTTCATGCTGTGCATCCGATATCTTAATTGATACCTCCGGAATCTCATCCATCTGGTCAATCTGCTGGATCTGGTCCACATATTCAGCTGCGGCTTCCTCATCAATACGCCTTGTTCCTTCAATCAACAGGGCTTCTACCGGTGAGCGTATGGTTACAGCCGGAGACTGGCTTACTTTTACACTCTCAAGAACGCCACCCTTGAAGCTCAGAATCTCATAAAACGCATCTTCGCCGGTAATATCGCCGCAAATGGCATGCACAACATTTCCTTCCTGAAAAAAAATGATCCCTTCTTTGTTGCGTGCCTTTACTCGAAGAGCGGTGGTTGTCCTGGAAAGCCGATTTATCTGAATGATATCCGTAAGCTCAACCCCGGCAACCGTGCCTCTGAACAGGCTGTCTTCCTTGAGGGCATGCCTCACAATCTTACGCATGTCATTTATGTCAAAGGGTTTTTCAAGAAAATAGAGACTGCCCTTTATTATCGCCTCGGTTTTACTCTCCGGCGTCGGGTAGGCGGTCATGACAACCACTCCGGTATCGGGATATTTGTTGCGTACCTCAATCAAAAGCTCAATGCCGCTGATCCCCGACATCCTGATATCCGTAACAATGAGATTTATGGGAACAGTCTGAAGTATTTCAAGAGCCTCTTCGCCGGAGGATGCTGTGAGGATTTCCACCTCAAGGGTTTCATTATTGAGATTCTTCTGAAGAGACCAGATCATGTCCTCTTCATCATCAACGATTAAAACACGTTTCAGGTGTTTTTTGTCTTCATCCTGAAAAATCTCGTTTACTGCATCTAAATGTTCCTTGATTGCTCCTGCAGAAAACCCACCTGTTGCATTATAATTTATTGAAAGCCTGGAGACGCCGCCTGCAGTATCAGTTTCCTTCTTGGCAAAAGCATCTTCTTTAATGACTGTATCATTGGCCTGCAGCATTTTTTCCCTGGAATTACCGGACATTCCGGTATCTGTTCGAGGCTGTTTTGTATAGCTCTCGGTGAGAACCTCGGAGTCTTCAATATCTTCCGGCGCAGGCCAGAATGACTTTAATACTGATTTCCAGTTTGAAGGATGTTCGATTTCTTGCGGCTTCACTCATCTACTCCGGTACGGTTAATTTGATATCAATAAATGGGCTCCGCTTAGGAGCCTGGGATATTAT
>JAHJJF010000078.1 GCA_018823135.1 Pseudomonadota bacterium | reverse complement strand
TCGCGTTTCCGGCCTGTGAGTTCGCGTAAGATTCCGTGTTCGCAGAAATCACTGATCAATTTGCTTGCCGTATTGGGCTGGGCATCAAGCAAGGCCGTTACCTGCTTGATGCTGACCACCGGATTCTCATAGAGGTGCCGGATAAGGGCCTGGGCGTTCTTTTGTCGGCGGACATGGAAGCACGGGAGTATTTCACGTTCGATGCGTTCCTTGAGAACAATGATCTCTTTAAAGACCTGAATGGATTGGCTGGCCGTCTCCCGCACGCCATAGAGAAAGAACCTGAGCCAATCAAGCAGGTTATGGTTGGTGCGGACTGCGGTCAAATGATCGTAATAATCGCCCTTATGTTGTTCGAAGAAAAAAGAGAGATACAGGGCCGGTTTGGCAAGGAGCCCGAAGCCGACCAGGTAGAGAACGATAAGCAGCCGCCCAAGACGGCCATTGCCGTCCAGAAAGGGATGAATGGTTTCAAATTGATAATGAATGATGCCGATCTTGACCAGATGGGGAACATGGATCTCTTCATTATGCATGAATTTTTCCAGGTCGCTCATCAGTTCCACTACATGTTCGTGATGCGGCGGCACAAAGGTGGCATTTTTCAGACTCACACCGATCCAGTTCTGGCTGGTGCGGAATTCTCCCGGCTGTTTGTGTTTGCCGCGCACACTCTGCAGGAGAATGCGGTGGGTATCCTTGATCAGGCGGCTGGAAAGCGGCAAGGTCTGCAGTTGGCTGATGGCAGTGTTTAAGGCCTGGATATAGTTTTGTACCTCCTGCCAGTCATCGCGTTTTTCAGGATCAAGATCCAGCCCATCAACCAGGGCCTCTTCCATATTGGTCCGGGTCCCTTCTATGCGGCTTGAAGTTGTGGCTTCCTTGGTGACATGCATTTTTATAAAAAAATCCACATCGGGAATAAGCTGGGAAAAAGCGTTCAGCTCACCAAGCAGGCGGCTCGCTTCATCCAGGAGGGTGATGATCTCAGGGGTGGAAATCTGCCATTCCAGATTGATCGGTTCAGGCAAAAAGCTCCGGTATTGATACTGTTGTTCAAAACTACCGGAATGGAATTGGCTTATATCTTTTCTCATCATGGAGCGACCCTTCTGGAAATGACATTTTATTTTTGCTATGTCAATTACGTGCGGTCAATTTGACATAGCGTGCAGGGTATGTCAAATCAAAAGATGTCGAAATTTCACCCCGCAAATTTATTAAGCCGCCAAAGCCTCATTCAACTCTTCAATTATCACAGTCAAATCTTCACCAAAGAGCTGATACACCCTACCTAACCCTCCTTGCTGGGCAAACGGCGCATAGTCGAAGTCAGTCCCTCCCGACATCCCTGTCTCCCGCGACACTAGTACGTCCTGTACGTCGGTCGCTCCCGACATCCCTGTCTCCCGCGACACTAGTACGTCCTGTACGTCGTCTGTTTCAATGCCAAGATTGGCGGCGATATGATCACGGATCATTTTATCTTTTTCAGGATTTTGTTGATCGCATCCATTTCAAAGAAATCCGGATCAAAGGTATCACTGCCATACCATCTCATCATTTCCGCATGATCTTCGCTTTGCGGATCATTCATTGCCTCCAGGAAATTCTCGTATCCTGGAACCCCGCCGACGTCTTCAGGCGGGCAAGCGCGAGCCCCGGCCAATAGAACAGGATATTGGGATGGCTTTTCAGCAGATGTAATAACTTTCTCGATCTCTATTTCATGCTGCCAGCCGTCACCGAAATCATATTCATACATGCAGCGCTTTCGCATGTCGGCTTCCAGGTCGCACAGCCTGAATTTTTTCTCATCAAGGGCTTTTATCTCGCTCCACTCGTCATCAAGGTCCGCCGGGCCATAAAGATTCCTGCCGATCATGAACTGATGCAGATGAGTATCAGTCCAGCCCATGCAGAGTTGTATGACATCATGCAATTTGGCCAGGGTAAGGTTCCCCGGCACTTGTACACGCCGCCAGATTAGGGGTTCGGAATAGAGCAACGAGACCTTCAATTGATATGCGGCCACCGGCGTTTTCTTTTTAACCGCCTTGTCAGTTTCCCGCTGTTTCGCTGAAAAATTCCCTTGAATGATTTTAGCCATGTCAATTCACTTGTTATCAGTTATTCGTGGTCAAAAGGTTCATTACCAATCTAATCATCAATTCCTTCTGCCCCGGCTCGCTTTCCGCAATCAATAAGGCCCAGCGCAACCAGACCGTTATCATTAATACCGGATTGTTCAAGAAGGTTATTCTCCTTTAGGAAAACCAGGAAGAGGAAAGAACCGATCCGCTTATTGCCATCGCTGAAAGGATGGTCCTTGATTACAAAGTACAGGAGATGGGCCGCCTTTTCCTCGACGCTGGCATAAAGGTCCTGGCCGCCGAAGGTCTGGTCGAGATTGCCGAGGATGCCCTGGAGATGATGGTCACGTTCCTGGCCGAACAGATCGGAGGCCTCGCCCCGCATAAGCAAATCAGCCTTGAGCGTCTTGATTGATTGTTGGGTCTGCCCATAATCCAGGGACTGTCTTGCCGGATGACTCTCCTTGGGGATTTCCAGGCGGTCCTCATCGTATTTGAGAAGCAGTGTCCATGACTTGGCATACCGGCCGACCACTTCCAGCACGGCTCTGCCCTCATCGCTGAGAGTTTCATGGCTTTCCAGTGTCCTGGTGAGGAGGGCAATTGTCTGTTCCATCTCCGAGAGACCTTTCTCCGCAAGCCTTCGCTCGTTGACTGTGTAGCCTTTGATGAGATGGTCTTTAAGGACGGAAGTCGCCCAGACACGAAACCTGGTTCCACGGATTGAATTAACCCGGTAACCAACTGAGATAATGGCATCGAGATTATAATAGTCTACTTGATAAATTTTCCCGTCTGCAGCAGTTGTTGCATTTTTTGCAACAACTGAATCACGTGACAATTCGTCACTTTTAAAAATATTATTTAAATGCCTAGAGATGACGGACTTATCGCGCCCAAACAATTCTGCCATTTGATTTAGAGACAGCCAAACCGTTTCTTCATGAAGATGGACTTCTAGCGAACTCTTTCCATCTTCAGCCTGATAGATAATTATTTCACCGTGTTCACTCTGCATCTTAAGCCGCCAACGCCTCGTTTAATTCTTCAATTATCACAGTCAAATCTTCACCAAAGAGCTGATACACCCTACCTAACCCACCTTCCTGGGCAAAAGGCGCATAATCAAAGTCGTCAGTCTCTATACCAAGATTGGCGGCAATATGGTCGCGGATCATCACCAGCCATTGCCGCTGTTCATCGCTGAACTTCTTACCACTTGCCTCCTGCTGGGAGAGCCAGGCCTTGAAATTTGCCTCAACCTTTTCCGGAAACGGCACCAGCTCATTCTCCTGATGCATGGCAAAACGGACCAGGGAAACCAGATCGGTCAGGATATGCGGGGCATTGGCCCCCTTGACCTTGGCCTTCTCAAGAGCCGCATACCCATCCCAGAGATTATCGACCCGGAAATGGTGCGGCGGCTTTTCGATCCGAGCGGCCAGTTCCTTGATATCCTCAAAGCGCAACCGGCTCTTGTAGGGCCTGCTGTAAAGAACCTGCAGGGCGGTGATCTCGTCGCGGTTATCGGACACAAACTGCTCGAAGGATTGGACCATGGACTTGACCTTTTCCAGGGCCTCGACGGAAAACTCGGCGGAGATCACCTGATCTTCACTGATGTTGTCGATGATCTGCTCGTTCTTCTTCTTGACCTCGACCAGGAAATTGCGCAGTTCGGGATTATGGAGGGGCCGGGTTGCCTCGACAATCAGTTTGGTGGCGGCCTGGTTGATCTGCTCTTCACTGGGCTCGGCGCAGCCAGTATCCTGCCTGGCCCTTTCAATATGGTTGTCGGGCTTGATGGCGGTGACCAGATCGGTTGTCAACTGTTCGATTGTCTTACCATTGGCAAGCTCGATCACCTGGCGATCATCCGCAGGCGTTATCTGCCGGCCGATCCGGGCCATCCGGGCGGCCAGCGATGAAATGACATCCGGGTCGGTATTGCCGAGGCTTACCGCCTGCAGGAGTTTTTCGAGACTGACCGTGGGTTTTCTCTCCATGGGCCGAGAATCGGTCTTGTCCATCTCGCAGACACCGACACAATCGACAATGATGAAATGGTCCTTGAACTTGGCATCCGGGGTGACCGACTGCAGATCGTTAGGATTGACAACCCGTACCCCGCGACCCTTCATCTGCTCGAAGAAGGAGCGTGAGCGGACGGCCCGCATGAACATGACGATTTCCAGCGGCTTGATATCGGTGCCGGTGGCGATCATATCGACGGTGACGGCGATTCTGGGCATTGGACTGGTACGGAATGAATTAATAAGATCCTCTGGTTTCTGACCGGTGGTCTTGTAGGTAATCTTCTGGGCGAAATCGTTGCCCTTGCCGAACTCCTCGCGGATGATCTTGACGATATCCTCGGCGTGGCTGTCGTCCTTGGCGAAGATCAGGGTCTTTGGTACCCATGTGCGGCCCGGGAAGATCTCGGTCAGCACCTTGTCTTTAAAGGTTTTGATGATCGTGCGGATCTGGTCGATGGCCACCACATCGCGGTCGAGCTTGTTGGGGTCGTACTCGAAATCCTCTTCCAGTTTTTCCCAGCGGGTGGTGCGGGTCTCGCGGTCGCGCTTGTCGATATAGTAGCCGGA
>JAHJJF010000077.1 GCA_018823135.1 Pseudomonadota bacterium | reverse complement strand
ATTAAGATGAGAGCGCATTTTGATTGTATCGAGTTTCTGGATCAGTTCTTGTTGTCGTCGGATGTGGCGGCTGAGGGCAGACATGGCGGAATCTCCTTGTAAGTTGTTGAATATACAAGGAAAAATCGCGAACACCCCTCCAGGGGTTTGTCAAGAAAAAAATGCGCCGCTTTAAAATGAATTATAGCCGTAAAAACAGAGTGTTATTGAATCTTGTGCCTCATTCTTAATGTCCAAAGTTTGCGAAGCCACTAACAACAAACCTTTATTTTATTGGGGTTGTAAACACTTCGGGAATTGCTGCTGCAATACCGCCCTGCTCACCCCAGAATGAAAATATTTCGCCTTTCAATACCTCGGACGATCACATGTTGCAGTAATCCTGGAATATCTATTCTGGCTTTTCTTGGCATACGCAGATTTTGCAAAAATCCAGGCTTAAATCAATAAATCAACAACGTCCCCTTCCTCCAACATACATAATGTTAAAATTGCTCAATATCGCGATAACCGCTCATAACTCTGACAATTTCAATTACTTCATTCTTGATTCGATAATAAACGATATACCTTTTTACAGGGAGACTTCTCAGTCCAGGTAATAGTTCGCCCCTTTCACGGCCTATCTTTGGAGTTGAGCAAATCAAAAGGCATTGTTGCTGGATATGGTCGATAAATTTATCTGCACTTTGCGGTGAATCATTGGCGACATAAAGCCATAATTCCATTAAATCTTCTATGGCCTGATCAGAAATAAACAGGGTAAGTTCTTTCATAAGCCGGATCTTTGCCGCCCCTGCTCTTTGATTGTTCTTATCAATGAATCATCAAAAACTTGCGATTTTCCGGCATCCAACTGTCTACAACCAATCAATAATTCAGTTCTAAGTTCATCAAGCATTGCCTGCTTCTGAAGATCTCGTTGTAAAAGTAGTCTCAACCCCTCCCGAATCACCTCACTAGATGATTTATACATTCCTGATTTAACTTTATTTAAAACCCATTCATCCAACTCAGATGTTAAAGAAATATTCATTATGCACCTCCTTATTTCAATATCAGTAAAACAACCAAAATTGTCAATCTTTATCATGAGAGAAAATGAAGACCAAGAGACCACCAAAGAATCGCTCATTGACATGTAGTCTTAATGTGGTACCATATTAAGACAGGAGGTGGCTCAATGAATATATCATCCGATATCAAACCAGTATCTTTTCTTAAATCCCACGCGGCAGATATACTTAAACAAATTAACGACACGCGTCGTCCCATTGTTATCACGCAGAATGGGGAACCAAGGGGCGTACTTCAGGACCCTGAAAGCTACGACAATATGCGTAAAGCTATTGGCCTTCTTAAGCTTATTTCCCAAGGTGAGGAAGACATTAAACAAGGGAATACTAAAACCCAGGATCGAGTTTTTAAAGACATTGAAAAAATGTTGGCAATAAAAGAGAAATGAGCATGCCATTGAAGCTCCCCGCGGCAAGCCACGGGGAATCTCCGTATGGAAGGATTCTTTCATCAGATTCGCTCACTAACCCCGCAGCAAGCTGCGGGGAATGCGTTTCGCTTTGCATGTTCAAAGTTCACTGGGCGAGAATTGCAGAAGAAGATCTAACAAATATAATCTTGTATATTGCCGAAGATAGTCCAACAAATGCCAGAGTAATATTCAACAAAATAAAAGCAAAAGCATCAAGCCTTACACAGTTTCCTGAAAGGGGTCGCATTGTACCAGAGCTTCAAGAGCAAGGTTTGTTTTTGTACAGAGAACTCATTGTGGTTCCGTGGAGAATAATTTTCAGGATTTCAGAAAAAAAAGTTTACATCTTGTCCGTAATAGATTCACGCCAGAACGTTGAAGACATTCTTCTAAAAAGATTAACAAAATAAAAACTGTTAACAATTGAAGATCCCCGCGGCAAGCCACGGGGAATCTCCGTATGTAGGGATGTTATCATTTAATTCGCTCACTAACCCCGCAGCAGGTAAGGGAGCCTGCGACACTCCGAGCTGCGGGGAATGCGTTTCGCTTTGCATGTTCAATCATAAAATCATGATACCAAACTGTACTTGATACGTAAAACGTACAAAATAGATCTTAAAATTATAAGCATATATTAATTCCAGCGACAGAGCAGCTTTAAGTCAATAAATCAACAACGTCCCCTTTCCCTCACCAGGACAAAAATAAAAGAAAACATACCACCCAAGCAACAGTGCCGGAATATTTTGGGCCCAGGAAATTTTACCGATCATGAGCGGATAGATCCGGGGCCGACTTACGCTCATATCCCGATCAAAGGCCAGCCAGTCGCCGAAATTCCAGCAGGTAACAATCCCGGCCACCACTGCAAATACCCCAATATTTCGCCAGGCCAACAAAGCTAGGTGAGTGAAGGCGACAAAGAGGACGATCCGGAAAACATCAATCCTCTTGGCTTTCCACAACAGGATAAAACTCAGACAGGCTAAACTAAAAAGAATGACTTCAGAAAACAACGGGATGTCAAAAAAACCATAGACTTTGATGCAATCAAAAAAAGGCAGGAATCCTCCCACCTGATAAAAATAAAAGTCTCCCTACGTAGAAAATCTGCTGTAGAGAATCAAAGGGAATATCGCCCCTTTCTCCAGGTATGGGCTGCAGAAACTTGCCCCAATTACCGCCAGTGTTAACCAACAGAGGGTCTGTAAGCTGAATTGCGAAGATTTCCTGATTCCTGGCAACAATTTTTCAGTTGCCAAACTAATCAAGAAAGCTGTGTAAACAACCAGTCCGAGAACAAACAACCCATGACAATTGACCCAAATCACCTGAATGATCAGCAAAACCCAGATAGCCCTTAGTTTCTCTGGGATTCGGAACTTAAGTACATACAGGTGGCCAACAAGATAAAGGAAAGAAGTTCTGGACGCAGGTGCCCCCGACTGTCCAAACAAAGGGTAACCATGAATAAGACCGAAACTTTGAGCCAGACCGGTAACTGGCGTCCCGTAGCTATCCAGCAAACCAACACCCCGGCTGCAAGCAGAACGGCCTTTGCCAGGACCAGCAGATTTATCCCACCGCAATTATAAAGGAAGATGACCAGGACTTGAAATAGTCAATGCAGATCGATCCATGGTTCATTTACCGAACCGTAGGTGAACTGTGTGATCCACAAAAGAAAGTGCGCCCTTTTCCAGAATCAATTGATCGGCTCTAAGGTGCCACCAGATATCCCAGTCCCAAATCGGGTGCATCCAAGCCCAAAGGCCACTGCCACCAGGAGCAGCATTGGCAAATAGTGGTCTTGCAGAGAGGAAATGGTCTTATTCATTGCATGCTTACAGGGCAAAAGAAAAGCAAAAGAAAGCAACGTTGCTTAAGTAACGTTCCATTTTTCAACCCTTTTATATTATCTAACAATGTTCATTTTTTCGGGAAATAAATAACTTCAGGAATACCATCAAAATCTGCATCGGCGGTTATAATGGGACACCTATGGAAAATACCCTTTGCATAGATAAATAGAATCAGCCATGGAAAGACCATGCCGCATAGAAAGATCAGCTGCCAGTAACGATAAATTTTCATCAACCGGTATCTTCAAGAAGTGATGAAAATCTGCCAACAAAAACCTTTCGATCGTCATCATCAAGAAAGACATTACGTCTTTCAATCCCCCGAACCATCACATGTTGCAGTAATCCTGGAATATCTATTCTGGATTTTCTTGGCATATGCAGATATTAACAAGGGCTAATCCTCAAGTCACTAAATCAACAACGTCCCCTAGCCCTTGCACCCCGATGTCCTGGCACAAAAAAGTGTCTTCGATGTGGTGGCACTCAACAGATAAATATTTGCTTTATTTTCCGACAATAATTACAATTGAACCATAAACACAATATTGTGGTTCAGGTTCAAAAGGAGGACGCCTATGAAATCAATAACTATTCATGGACTCGAAGACCCTCTCGACTCGATAATTCGACAAAGGGCTAAAAGTAATAAAACGAGTTTAAACAAAACCATAAAGCAACTTCTTGCAGAGGCTCTTGGTCTTAAACCAGAATTGAACGAAAATCACAGAGAGGATTTTCTTGATCTTTTTGGAGTATGGTCAAAAGCCGATATGATTGAATTCACCAACAATATTAAGGATTTTGAAAGAATTGATCCGGAAGATTGGGCATGAAGAAAATTATTCTTGATACCAATGCCTACAGTTCTTTCCTGACCGGCGATAAAAAAGTGCTTGATGAGCTTGCCAAAGCCAGGATCACCTATATGTCAATTTTCGTCCTCGCTGAACTTTAT
>JAHJJF010000076.1 GCA_018823135.1 Pseudomonadota bacterium | reverse complement strand
AGAAAGACTGATTTCATCGACTTGCCTTATTAGATGTTGATTTTGTTTGGTGGACCTTTTACTGCAGAGACCTTTTACGAGCCTATTTAATTGTGATGAAATCGCAGAAAGACTGATTTCATCGACTTGCCTTATTAGATGTTGATTTTGTTTGGTGGACCTTTTACTGCAGTGACATTTTACAAGTCCATCAATGATTGATTGCGGCTTTGTTCTGTAAAGCCTGCTTGTGACCCTCAGGGTACCGTGAAATTTTTACGGTTCAGGAATAAGGTGTACATAAACGAGATGAATCTCAAACCGAAAACTTTGGCAATTGTCCTTGCCGGCGGCCGTGTAGGCGAGCTTAATGTACTCACAGCCTATCGTCCAAAGTCAGCCGTTCCCTTTGGTGGTTTCGCAAGGGTTATTGATTTTCCAATGAGCAATCTCATGTATTCCGGTCTTGAACGGGTTGCCATTCTCAGCCAGTACCGCAGTTATTCCTTGATAAATCATATTGGTATCGGCGCCGCCTGGGACATGCTGGGACGGAACAGAGGGGTTTCCATTCTGCCGCCATTCCAGGGTTCGGGGCATTCAAGCTGGTATCGGGGGTCGGCCGACGCAGTTTATCAGAACCTGGATTTTCTTGAACACCATAACCCTGAAAATGTCCTCATTCTTTCCGGAGATCACATCTACCGGATGGATTACCGTGAAATCATTCAATACCACCACGACAAAAACGCCGATCTGACCATCGGCTGCATACAGGTTCCCATAGAAAAAGCGCACCGCTTTGGCGTTGCGGAAATAGACGACGAAGACGGTGAGCTTGGCGGCAGGATTATTGAATACCGCGAAAAGCCAAGAAACCCTCGATACAACTGGGCATCACTGACTGTTTTCTGTTTCAGGCCGAAAGTTCTTTATGAAGTATTGGAGGCCAATGCCCGCGAAGATGATTCCTATGAGTTCGGACGCGACATTATTCCCCGCATGATGCTGGAACAGCGACGGGTTTACGGCTATAAATTCAAGGGATACTGGGGCTACACCAGAACCGTTGAGGAGTATTGGCAGACCAGTATGGACCTTCTGGGACCTGATCCGAAAATCAATCTTGAGGAATGGGGGATTCGGACGAATCTCGAACATCGCGGCATAAGAGACTGCATGCCGCTTAAAGTCGGGGACCGGGCTTCTTTGGAAGACAGTCTGGTGTATAACGGCTGTATTGTCGAGGGACAGGTGGAACGGTCAATTCTGTTTCCCGGAGTGCATGTAAAAAAAGGCGCCAAGGTAAAGGACTCGGTCTTATTTTTCAATAATGTTGTGGGTCGGGATTCGGTCCTCAACAAAGTTGTAAGCGACGTGAATGTTACTTTCGGTTCGGAAGTGATGATTGGGGCCGAGGATATGAGCCTGGACCAGTATGCAACGGTTGTCGGTTGGAATAACAGTATTCCCGACGGGTCAATTATCGGTCCGGACTGTACTTTATATCCGCACCTCAAGCCGGGCAGGATTTCCAAGATCATAAAAAGCGGGGAGATCGTCAGATGAAAGTTTCTGATGGCCCATTGGTATTGCTTCTTGCCGGCGGAGTGGGAAGCCGGTTGAATCTTCTTGTCCAGACCCGGGCCAAACCCGCGGTGCCTTTTGCGGGGCTCTACAGGATAATCGACTTCAGTCTCAGTAATGTGATGAATTCCGGCTTTACCCTGGTGGGAGTGTTGACCCAGTATAAACCGCTGTCTTTAATGCGCCACATCGGCACCGGCGAGGCCTGGGATTTTAGCGGTAGAAGCCGGGGAATAAAAATTCTGCCGCCCCGCACCGGTTTCAAAGATTCGGACTGGTATAAAGGCACAGCTGACGCCATCCGGCAGAATATTGATTTTATCAAGGCCCATCCCTCCAAGGAGATTCTCATTCTTTCCGGGGATCATATATATCGCATGGATTTTGATTACATGATCCGCTTTCATCGAAAGAAGCAGGCGGATATCACCATCGGCATGATGGTGGTGCCTGAAAGTGAAATTCATCAATTCGGGTCTGGAATCACCGATGATGACGGCAGGATAATCGAGTGGGAGGAAAAGCCCAAGGTGCCGCGCACCAACCTTGCTTCAATGGGCATCTATGTATTTGATACCGAATATCTGCTCAAGGTGCTTTTGGAAAATCGGGAAGAAGTGGATTTTGGCATGCATCTCATTCCAAAGGCCATTGAAAAGGATAATGTCTATGCCTATCCTTTTCACGGCTATTGGCGTGATGTCGGCACCATACAGGCGTATTGGGAGGCGAATATGGATGTTGTCCGTCCTGAATCGGGCATTACCCCTGAAATCTGGGGGATTCGGCCCAGCGGCGAGACCGACGGTCGTCTCGCAGACCGGGCTCCTGCCAGGTTCAAGACCGGTTGCCGAGTGAGCGGTTCTCTGATTTCAGCGGGCTGTACCATTGAAGGTGAGGTTATTAACTCGGTGCTTTCTCCTGGAGTCAGAGTCGGAAAGGGAGCAGTTGTCCGTGATTCGATTATATTTGATGACTGTGAGATAGGCGAAGACAGCGTCATTGATCTTGCGATTCTTGATAAAAGGGTTAAGGTTGGTAGTCATGTGTATGTTGGGAAAGGCGAGGAGAAAACAAAGCCGAACCGGCAATTTCCGGGGCATTTATATACCGGGATCACGCTTATCGGTAAAGAAGTCGAAATTCCCGAACACACCGAAATAGGTCGAAACTGCATTATTAATCCATGCCGAACTTCAAAAGATTTTTCTTCCTTAGAGGTTGTTACCGGAGAGACAATATGAATTTCCGGTTACAAAATATCGCCAATGAAAGTATTTGATAATAAAAGAAGAGTCCGGCGATACGCCCTCTATGTATTGCTCATTGTTTTTATCGGCAATCTCTATGCGTTGATGGACCTGGTTTTTTACCCTGATGTGCCGTATCTGGCAGGCGACCACGTGAAAGTGGGCGGCTTCATGGCTTCTCTGGCAATTGTTTTTTGCTGGTTGCTTGAAAGTGTTTCCAGGAGGGGAAAGACATCAGAAGGTGGCTTTTCTTCAATGAAACTCGGAACGTATGTCTGGATTCTGGTGGGTTTCTGGACCATTATTATTTTTGTTTCTCTGGCTTTTAATCTTGTCAGACAGAAGCAGGAGACCTTTGAAGTAGCGCTTAATGAGGCCAGAACAGTATTTGAGAAAGATCTTATCTATTACCGATGGGCTTCCAATCATAACGGGGTGTTCGTGCCGATCACCGAAAGCACCCAGCCGAATCCCTATCTTAAGGACATACCCGAGAATATGATAAACGCCTCTTCCGGGAAATCGTATACTCTGGTGAATCCGGAATATATGATCCGCGAGATTTACGAGATGCAGACTTTACGGCACGGGGTGCTCGGACACATCACCAGTCTGGATCCGATTCGTTCTGAAAACGCTGCGGATGAATGGGAGTCTCAAGCTCTCGAAGCATTTGAAAACGGCAAGGAAGAGGTTCATTCCATTGAGAAGATTGACGGCGAGCCTTATCTGCGTCTGATGCGGCCGATGATAACCGAGGAGGGATGCCTCAAATGTCATGCGCCTCAGGGATATGACCTGGGGGATATTCGTGGCGGCATCAGTGTGTCCGTTCCCATGACTCTGCTTTTTTCGATTTCGAGAAAAGATACGGTGATGTTTTCAATGGCTCATTTTGCCTTATGGTTGCTTGGTATCATGGGCATCCTTATCGGCTCGCACCGGTTGCAGGAATCTATCCGCGAGCGGGAACAGGCGGAAGCAAGAATCCGGTCGATTATCGAAAACATGCTTGATGGTTTGATTACCCTGGATGAGGACGGCTGTATTGAATCATTAAACACCGCGGCGACCAGGATATTCGGGTTTGATTCCCATGAGGTTGTCGGGCAGCATATAGATGTGCTGGTGCGGTTTTCTTCGGAACGGGGCAGTAAGTATTCAGCCGTTCAGGAAACTGGGCCGCCGGATATCACGAGGTTTATGGGCAGCCCCCAGGAAATTACCGGGCGGCGAAAGGATGGTTCCACTTTTCCTCTTGAGCTTTCAATAAGCCAGATGATGTTCGGCGCAAAAACGCTGTTTATCGCCATGGCGCGTGATATCACCGAGGAGAAAATCAAGAAGGCCGAAGCCCTTCGTGCCGGCCAGCTTGCCGCCATCGGAGAAATTGCCGCTGGAGTTGCCCATGAGATTAATAACCCGATAAACGGGATTATTAATCTCACCCAGATACTGCTGGATGGCTTTGAGGCATCCGATATTGAAGCCAAAGAAAGAGGAGAAATTCTAACCAGGATAATCAAGGAAGGCGACCGGATTTCGGGTATTGTCCGTAATCTTCTTGATTTTGCCAGGCAACGGGATGAAACTGTTGAGGAGTTTCAGATCGAAGACGTTATCAGAGACAGCGTCTCCCTTCTCATGTATCAGTTTAATAAGGACGCTATTTCAGCAGTTATTGATATTTCCCCTGATCTCCCCTACCTTAAAGGCAATCCTCAACAACTTCAGCAGGTTTTCCTTAATTTATTGAGCAATGCCCGTTATTCTCTCAAGATGCGTTATAAGGGGCAGGACCCCGGCAAACGCCTTGAAATTACCAGTTTTGTCATACAGGTAGACGGTAAAGATTATCTGCGGACAACGGTGACGGATTTTGGCACGGGGATTCCAAAGGAGGTAATCGACAAGATATTTGATCCGCTGTTCAGCACAAAACCTCCTGGCGAAGGCACCGGGTTGGGTTTGAGCATCAGTCAGAATCTGGTCATGGAGCATCAGGGCTATCTTCGATTTGAAAGCATCCAGGGAGATCACACCACTGCCATTGTTGATCTGCCTATACCGATACAGTCGTGAAATTTTTTTCAAAAGTTTTTATAATGAAATAATCTCCATGAAAACTGTTTATGATTAAATGTTATGATTTTCCTCGACGAAGAAACCAGAGCTGATTCATTTCCTATCTTATCCGAGCTCTGCAAGTATTTCCTCGATGTGCCAACCGAGTGTCCATACGGATTGCCCTTCGTGGCAATTTATCGACAGGCCAGGTTTGAAACTATTTCCGAGGATGTCATGCAGCAGTTATTTGCTGCCGGGTTCAGGAGAAATGGCAATTGTTTCTATACCATGCAATGCAGAGGATGTAACGCATGCGTGCCCATCCGGATGAATCCCACACAATTTAAGCCCAACAGAAACCAGAAAAGGGTTTCAATGCGGAATAAGGATGTTGAAGTAAGTGTTTGTTCCATGAGCATGGAAAACAGCAATCTCGCATTGCTTAACAGATTTCTTGATACTCGTTATCCCGGTCGCGGAAATGATGCCCTGGGGTACTACTCGGGTTTTTTCCTGAGCACTTTCGGGAACACCTTTGAAATACGTTACAAGGTTGCAGGCGAACTGTTGGGCATTGCCATTGTGGACATCTGCGCTTCGCTCCTCAACGCGGTGTATTTCTATTTTAATCCTGATGAAGAAAAGCGCAGCCTGGGGACATTTAATATTCTGACCCTTATCGAACTCGGCAAGCAACAGGGCATTGAAGATCTTTATCTGGGATATTGGATCGAGGATATCCAGGCAATGAGTTACAAAGCGGCATTCAAGCCCCATTATCTTTTGCAGGATGGCCAGTGGCATCTTGTTGATCGAAAAAGTGTTAAAGCAAAAATGCATCTCATCTCAAATTCTTGATAATTCCCGTTTAGTCTGTTTTATCTCTACAAATCTGCTGGCGTCTACAATGACGGTGTTTTTGAGGCACGACCGCCATATGATCCGCAGTCCCTGGCCATCCTTAATTTATTGTCGAGTTCGGCGACAATTCATTTAAACTCAAAACCGTAAACAGCCGATGATGTGTTGAAGTTGTTTAACATGCGCAAGGAACTCCTGATAATTAATCAGTGGTCCTTGAAATATTTATGGGTAGCCTGATGAAAAATTTTTGGGCGATTTTGTTGTTATCCTTGCTGGGTTTAATGGGTGTATCCAGTGTTTGGGCAGTGGAATACGAAACCATGGTCGGGTATTCGCGCGGCGCTGCGTTTATTCTTGATCAAACCCAGACGGTAAATGATTATGAACGCGAGTTTGAGTCATCTCATGCAAGCACTTATTCTGTATCCCTTGAGCATCGCTTCCCCTCCAGCGGTGCCTATTTCTGGGGCCTGGGAGCGGATTTCACCTCTTTTACCTATGATTTCAAACCGGCGGAACAGGGCGCAATGGGTACGGTTGATTCATCTCTTCTGATGTTTAACGCCAGATACTATTTTGATTTCTCAGCAAAATTCCACCCCTATGTCAGCGGCGGGTTCGGCATCGGCTATGCCGGGCTTGACGATCGTGGTGATAAAATCGACCACCACGGGTATGGCGGGCTGCAGTGCAAGCTCGGGGCCGAATATTTTCTCGGCCGGGATTTCGGGATGTTTGCTGAAGGCAAATGGCTTGAACTGCGTGGCAAGAGCCAGGATTTCGATCCAACATCCTATGGGATCTTCGCCGGTATTTTCTTTGTGTTCCGGTAAACGCTTTGTATCATTCCTGTGCATTGACAAGAATAGTCTTACTGAAGTAATCAATAGTCAATAATTTGTTATGCCTTGTCTGCAGAAGGATGAATGTGTAACCATTTGCTGTAGATGAATCCTTTCAAGAAAGGTTTCCATAATTAACCTTTAGTTGTGATGAAGAAAAATTTGTTACGTATAGTTGGCATAAGTTGAAGGCTGAGTATTTTGGAAATGTCTTCACTTTCCGGAGCCCATGAACAGTTACCTTTGACATGGAACATCTAGACTCAAAGGGTTGATGGATTCAGTCTAAGTTAGTGGTGTTCCCGTCTTTCCGCTTTTCCGGTATTCTGTGCAAATTGTCCGGAAATCAGGAATTTATGAGCAAAATTAATCAAAATCAGCGGCACCGCTATTGTCAGTTAAACAGCTGAACCTGCGTTCATTTCTCATGTGCCGCTACTGCTTTGGCACTATCGGCATATATATTGCTTACTTTTTACAAGCCTGGTGGCTTTGGTCCTGCTGATTCAGTCTTCAGGAAATGCTTAAATCACAAACATAAGCAGTTTCAAAAGAGAAATTATAACTTTCAATAAAGGAATGAAAATGAAGAAGATTTTAGCGGGGCTGGTAACTATTTTGGCAATAAATGGATTTGGCATGCCATCATCATCTTCAGCTGGTGCTATTTATGAATTCATACAGAATGACACCGGCACCCCGCTGGCAATCATGGAATTTGACAGCGCCACCGGGCCCTGGACAACTGATAGCGTCGAACTTTTCGCCTGGACTCGTGCGGGAAGAAACGCATTAAACCTTCCGCTTTTCGATTCCGAGAGCTCTCTCTACTCCCTGGTCGAGGATGGTGCCGGTGGCTTGAATGGTACTGGCAATAATGGGATTGCAGAATGGATATTCGAAGACAGGAGGGATTCTTTTCTGTTTCATCAAAATTTTAATACTTATATTGGTTTTGATACCTATACCGCTGCGGGAGGTAATTGGTCAAAAAATGGTGAGAATTCATATGAATTCATACAGAATGACACCGGCACCCCGTTAGCAATCATGGAATTTGACAGCGCCACCGGGCCCTGGACAACTGATAGCGTCGAACTTTTCGCCTGGACTCGTGCGGGACGAGACGCATTAAACCTTCCGCTTTTCGATTCCGAGAGCTCTCTCAACTCCCTGGTCGAGGATGGTGCCGGTGGCTTGAATGGTACTGGCAATAATGGGATTGCAGAATGGATATTCGAATACAGGAGGGATTCTTTTCTGTTTCATCAAAATTTTAATACTTATATTGGTTTTGATACCTATACCGCTGCGGGAGGTAATTGGATTCTTAGACCGCAGGACCAAACTGAGCCAGTACCAGAACCAGCGACCATGCTTCTCTTCGGCACCGGCTTAGCAGGTCTTGCTGGTTACAGGATCAGAAGAAAAAAGCAGTAATCCTTTCTCTAAATCATGAAGTACATACAGGCAGAGTCCGCAACGGCTCTGCCTTTTTTTGTTTGGCTTTAACTCCTGCTATTCATCCTAAAGCCCCGGGATTTAATGGGGCTTTTCCCTTTGTATTATAAACGGAAAGAGTAGGAGTTTTTTGGGAAGCCCGACCTAGGCTTCGATGGAGCCGCCTCACGT
>JAHJJF010000075.1 GCA_018823135.1 Pseudomonadota bacterium | reverse complement strand
GCTTCAATTTTTTGCGCTTCGGCAGTGCCTTCCTCCGGCGCCCAGGTGGCAAATTCATCTGGAGAAGGAGGCGCGTAAGGCCCTGGTTTTATCTCAAATAAAACAGTCCCGGATTCAAGGGCCGTCAGGGTGTGCCAGGCGTTTTCAGGGATTTCAGCGGCATGAGCCGGTCCGGTTCCGGAGATTATCTGGCGATTGATCACCTTGCCAGAACTGTCAAAAATGAGGATTAATGCAGAGCCTTTCAAGGCGAAGAAGAGTTCCCACTTTGCAGGATTTGAATGACGGTGCGGCCGGATATAGCTTCCCGGCTCGATAACCACGCATAACCTCTGAGTGCTGTCTTCAAGCGAAGGGTGAAAATTATAGTGGGTTCTTTTTCGGGAAGAGGTTTTTGCCTGTTCAGCGAGTTTGATAAGCAGGATTTCGTCGAGGATCTTCATTAGTATTGTTACATTCTCAATAAGTCCCGAAGAGGTCAACGGGGCCTGATAAAATAAACCGTTTTATTTGCACAAAATTATTCGGTCCGGGTTTGTGCAGTTGTACTGGTCTGTGGGATTGAAATCCTCTGCGCCTGCACCGCAAAAATCAGTTCCTTCATCCCAGGCGGTTACTGTATGGTTTTTATCAAAAAAAACAATAACCGGACCGCAGCCGGGATTGTTCCAATAAAGCGCCAATGCCGCACCTTTTTTACCAATGGAGAATCTGCCGCTATCGTCCGAGGTAACCGCCCAGGTGGGTTCGCCAAGCAGTGCAACCGCTTGCTGTATGGAAAATCCTTGATCAAGATAATTGGTTTTTGACGAAAGCTCGGAAAAGCTGTCTGCAAAAGCAGTAACAGGAAAGAAACAGCAGAGGATAAGCAATACATTCAATAAATTTTTCATTTTTCACCTTGATGAAGAAGAAAAGTATTCGGTTTGTAGCGGAACCGGAACATACCTTTGAGGGGCCCCTTACAGCGGCAGGAAGACAACCTCATATCAGTAATCATATCGGAACACACCGACTATTTCAATATGCAAACAAAATGCTCTTCCAGCAAGCATTCGAGCCGAGCCTGTGAAAACAAGAGAGGGACGAGACAGTACTTCAGGACGGCCGGAAGCGGCACAGCGCAGTTGCCAGAGTCTCGGTTTGAATGCGGGAAATTAATAAATTCCCACGCTATTAAAAGCCGCTTGGATTGAAAGAATTTCAGGACCGTTTCCGTAGAGATCGAAGGCTGCCTGTTCAAGGGCGTCCCGGGCGTCAACAAATTGTGCGTATTTTCCCATGTAGAACATTGCCAGATAGTAAATCTGCTGGGCTTTTTCGCGGCCGATGTCAGTGGTAATGAGGTAAGCGGCCTTATTGGGTATTCCGGAATTGATGTGAACCCCGCCGTTATCGGTCCAGGGCCAGCAGCCGGCCCTGTACATTTCATCGGTATGCTCCGGTTGCCCCCAGCTGTTAAGGGGGCTGGAGGAGTCCCAGTCATTTTCCGGATAATTGTCTGACCGGAAGGCAGGATCATCCATACGTCTTAATGCATAATAAGCTTCATAACCGGCAGTTTCATCAATTTTCATGATTTCCTCACCGATCCGGAAAGGAAATTCCACTTCATTGTCCATGGCAATGAACATGGCGAAAACATCGGACCAGGATTCATTGAGGGCGCCCGGCTGTCTGCAATAGTTAAGATCGTTGATTGCCTCGGTGACCCCATGGATAATCTCATGGGCAACCACATCAATGGAACCGGAAAGAGGATGGAATGTAGTATCGCCGTCCCCATAAACCATCTGTTTGCCGTTCCAGAAGGCGTTCTCATAGCCAGTGCCGTAATGCACCGTGGAATAAAGGCCGCCGATCTTATTGAATCCACTTTGCCCGTACCAGGAAACATCAGAGAAGGTGTCAGCGAGAAAATGGGTGACAATATTTCCAAAATAATGGGCATCAACCGCGGCCGGGTCTTCCCAGTAATTATCGAGATCCGTATCCTGCACCACCGCTCCGGGCAATGATTTCAGGTTGTTTGCCGTGTGGGTAATGATGTATGCCTCGAGACCGTGGAATGGGATATTTCCGAGATAGAGCACGTCGTCGATTTCATAGGTGTCGAAACTCTTGATTGAACCGTCAATGCCCGGGCCGCTTCCGGTAGTGGGGCCGGTGTGCATCACCCTGTTTTCCAGGGCGAGGATTTCGCCGCTAAGAGCATCGACATAGACTCGGTAGCGTGAAGGTTGGGGCTCGGAGATGAATGGGAAGCTCACGACATGTACGAGAAAAAAATGTTCGTCCATGGGCAGTATTTTCAGGGCGATATCGACAGTGGTCGTATCAAGTCCTGTTTTGTTGCCGGCAAGTGCAAGGGCTTGATCCGCATGGATTGTCGGAGTGGTTGCGACGGCAATCTCAGGCTCATAATGATTTGCAATGGTCGAGACAACGCCATTTTGTATCCGGACCTTTATCTGGCCGCCGATGACTTCAATCCCATTCTTTTGTTGTGAGAATGTCAGCATTTTGCCGCTTGAAGTGGTCAGGGCGCCGGAATATTTCAGATCCGTCAGGTCGGCTATTCCAAACAATTCCTTGTGGGAAGAAAGAAATTGTTTGGAAAGTTTTGAGGGAGGGAGGCCCTTTTTCGTGTATAGATTTCCGGACAGATATTTTACAAATTGTTTCTCCTCATCCCAGGAAACTTTAAAATGCCCGATCGACATGGAACGCAGGATTTCAATGGCGTGCTTCTGGGCGGCTGTGCCGTCGAAAGTTTGAGCGACACTTCCCGCCGGTTGGCAGAGGAGTGCTAAACCGATTAACCCAGCAATGTAAACAGTGAGAATCTTGGTTTTCATTGGTGTTACTCCTTAACAGGCTTATCGTACGGATAAAATTATTTGTATAATAAACCAGGGAACGGGCATGGCATAAAATCCTACGATAAAACTCCGAAAGAATTTCTTTTTTTGATAGCATTTTTGCAGGAAAGATAAAAGAAATTTTTAACAAAATATAGGCGTAGCGGTTGATTTTTTCCGGTTTTATGGACCAAACGAGAAGTGAAGAGATTTTATTTTTTATATTCCGAAGAGTTACAGGAAAATAGAAGGTGTGATTGACGTTTGGATTTTGATAAAAATCATATAAAGATGCTTCCTTTGAGGTAGCAGACAGCCTTTCCCGCGATGAACACCCGCTTGCGGGCATCTTCGCAGAAAAGTTCGCCGCCCCTCCCCGAAACCTGCCTGGCGCGGAAGGTTGTTTTATGCAGTTTTGATTTCCAGAAGGGAATGAGCGCGCAATGTGCTGAACCGGTGACCGGATCTTCATTG